>NZ_JBDPLT010000014.1:0-180676 GCF_039871775.1 Plantactinospora sp. B5E13 | reverse complement strand
CCCCCCCCCCCCCCCCCCCCCCCCCCCCCCCCCCCCGCCGGGTCACCTCTTGACCGGCCGTACGGGCTGCGGTCATCCCTTCACGGTGAGCAGCGGTCGCAGTTCCAGTACCGGTTCGGCGACCCCGGCGGTACGCAGGCTGTCGACCACCGGGCCGACCTCCTTGTAGACCCAGGGCGCCTCCTGCTTGAGGTCACGCCGCCAGGCGTCGACGATGTCCCGCCGGGCGGCCACCGCCGGGTCGCGGTGGTCGAGCGGGGTGACCACCCGGAACTCCCGCAGGAAGGTGTCCAGTTCCGCGTCGCCGCCCCGGGCCGCCGCGCCCCGGGGCACGCTGCGCCCGGCACCGTGGCAGGCGCTGTGCAGCGACCGGGGGTTGCCGAGCCCGCGCAGCAGATAACTCGGTGCGCCCATCGAGCCCGGGACCAGCACCGGTTCGCCCCAGGCCCGGTGCCCGTCCCGGCCGGTGCCGTCGACCCCGCCGGCCGGGGTGGCGCCCTTGCGGTGCAGGACCGTGCCGTCCGGCTCCGGCCACAGCAGGTTGTGCGGGGCGTCGTAGACCAGCCGGGACCGGAGTTCCCCGGTGCTGATGTCGGCGAGACCGGCCCGCATCATCAGGGCCAGGAAGAACCGGTTGCCGACGGCGAAGTTCGCCGCGTTGGCGAACGCGGTCAGGTAGCGCTGCCGCCCGGTTGCCGTCCGTTCGTGGAGCAGCATCGGCAGGATCCGGTTGCCGGGCATCGGCACGCCGCGCGGCCAGGCCGCCCTCGCCTGGTCCCGGCCGGTCGCGTTGGCCTGGTGGCCGAGCGAGAGCGAACCGCTGTGCACCATCAGCACCACCTGGCCGGGGGCCAACCCCCAGGCGTACGCGGTCGTGCCGTCGTGCACCCGGGAGACGTACTGCAGCTCGGCGAAGTGGTTGCCGCCGCCGACGCTGCCGATGACGCTGTCGTAGCTGGTGCCGCCACCGCTGGTGATCCAGTCCCGGAAGTCCTCGGCCGAGTCGACCGGGAAGCCGACCGAGTGCAGTCGGCCGTCCAGGTCGGCGAGGTCGTCCGGACCGACCTGACCCCAGGCGCCGGCCTGGTCGACCTGACCGGCCGGCCCGCCGCTGCTCGGGCCGGGTACGCCGTCGGCGAGCAGGCCGGGCAGGCCCTCGCGGAGCAGACCCTCCCGTTGCCGGGCGGTCAGGCCGATCCGGCGGCCACCGGCGAAGAACAGGTGCCGCAGTCGTCGCTCGAGCCGGTCGAGGTGCGGCCGGACCTGCTCGACGCTGAGCGAGGTGGCCTCGACCCGCATCCCGCAGTTGACGTCGTTGCCGACCGCCTGCGGGATCAGCGCGCCGACGGTACGCAGCACCGTGCCGATCGGGATGCCGGCACCCTTGTGGAGGTCGGGGGTGCAGACGACCCGGTCGAGGCGCGGTGCGATGTCGAGGCCGGGTACGGCGGCACCGAGCCGCCGCACCGTGTCGGCGGTCTCCAGCACGGTGAGCAGTTCGTCGACCGCCACGGACTCGATCGGTACGTCGACTCCGGCGCAGATCTCCACCGGGACGTCGTACGGGTTGGGCAGGGTGAGCCAGGAGTCGTCGACCCGGACCAGTCGGGGGTCGGGTCGGCGGGTTCTGCCTGAGGAGGAGGGCATGGTTGACCTTTCGCATGCTGCGCTGCTGAACATGGATGTGGGCCACCGGCACGCGCGGGGCGCGTGCGGGGCGGGCGGACAGAACCGCCGGTATCCGGTTGTGCTCGTCGGTTCAGCAGCCGCGAGGTCAAGATCAGGGTAGGGGCGCCCGTTCCGGGCGGGCAAGCCGATAATTGCCGTACCCGTCCAGGGACGCCGGAGTGGCCGGGAAGTCTGCTCCACACCGCGATGATGGTGATCACTTGGCGACGGCCACCGGTCGGCCTAGGGTCGGCGGGTGCGTGCGAACCGGATTCACTGTGCCGGTGGGATGGCTCCCGCCCCACGGTCGGCGGCGGAGCGTGGTGGGGGTCGGCGGCGACTTCGGGCCGTACCGGTGTTCGCGGCGCTGCTCGCGACGCTGCTCTCCGGCCCGGCCGGCTGTGCGGCCGGACCCGGTGGTGACCACTCCCCGGCAGCCGGCGATCCGTCGGTGTCCGTCCCCACCGGTCCGTACGCGGCCCGACTACCGCGCTTCCCGGCGCCGCCGACACCGGAACCGGTGACCGTGCCCGACGGTCCGCTCGCCGGCTGGTACAGCCGGATCCCCACCGGGCAGCCGGTGGCGTTCCTGACCATCGACGACGGCTGGATCCGGAAGTCGGAGGCGCGGCAGTTGCTCGTCGACGCACACGTGCCGGTGACGCTCTTCCTCACCACCGACGCGATCAGGGACGATCCGGGCTTCTTCCGTGGCCTGCCGGAGAACGTGGTCATCGAGGCGCACACCGTCACCCACCAGGTGCTGCGGGGCAAGCCGTACGCGACGCAGCGGCGGGAGATCTGCGGATCCGCCGACGAGTTGGCCGCCTGGTACGGCCGCCGCCCGGTGCTGTTCCGCCCGCCCGGCGGCAGCCGGGACGACACCACGCTGCGGGCGACCCGGGACTGCGGCCTGAAGGCGGCCTTCCTCTGGAAGGAGACGGTGGACAAGGGTCGGGTCCGCTACCAGACCACCGAGCACCGGGTGCAGGCCGGCGACATCATCCTGATGCACTTCCGGGAGCGGTTCGTCGACGACTTCACCGCCGCGCTGACCGCGATGCACCAGGCCGGCCTGACCCCGGCCCTGCTGGAGGACTACCTCCGCTGACCGGGGCCGGTCCGGTGCGAGTGTTGCTGATGCCGTGCCGGTGTCGTCGCGGCCGACCTGACCAGGCCGAGGAGAGCCGGATCAGTCGAGGTCGAACTCGCCGTCCTGGGCGCCGGCCACGAAGGCGTCCCACTCGGCCTGGGTGAAGACCAGCACCGGGCCGTCCGGCTCGGCGGAGTTCCGCATGCCGATCAGGTCGTCCACGAACGCGATCTCGACCGCTCCCTCCGAGTCGTCACCCTCGGCCCGTTGCCACACGGCGCGCGACAGGTCGAAGTCGCCCTTGGGGTGCTGCGCCATCGTCGGTTCCTCCATCAGTGAGTCGCCGGGAGTCCGCGGCCTGCGGAATCCCATCGTGCAGGATAGGCGGATGCCGAGCCTCACCCGGGTAGCCGCCGCCGAGCGCGCCGCCCTGCTCACCGTCGATTCCTACGCCGTCGACCTGGACCTGACCGGCGACGAGGAGACGTTCCGGTCCACCAGCACCGTCCACTTCCGGTGCGCGACGCCGGGTGCGGCCAGCTTTGTCGAGGTCCGGCCCGCCCACCTGCACCGGGTACGCCTCAACGGCGTGGAACTGGACCCGGCGGCGCTGGTCGACAACCAGTTCCCGCTGGCCGGGCTGGCTGTCGAGAACGTGCTCACCGTCGAGGCGGAGATGCCGTACTCGAACAGTGGCGAGGGGCTGCACCGGTTCGTGGACCCGGCCGACGGTGCGACCTACCTGTACGCGATGTCCGCGATGGACAACGCGCACCGCATCTTCGCCTGCTTCGACCAACCCGACCTCAAGGCGCCGGTGACCGTGGGCGTCACCGCCCCGGAGGAGTGGACCGTGGCCGCGAACGGCGAACTCGCCGGTACGCGGCGGCCCGGCCGTTGGGAGTTCGCGCCGACCCTGCCGCTGGCCACCTACCTTGTCACGCTGGTCGCCGGCCCGTACCACGTGCTGCGCGCGGAGCACGACGGGGTGCCGCTCGGCCTCTACTGCCGCCGATCGCTCGCCGGGCACCTGGACCGGGAGGCCGGGGAGATCCTCACCGTCACCCGGCAGTGCCTGGACCGCTTCCACGAGCTTTTTGCGGTGCGCTACCCGTTCGGCAAGTACGACCAGGCGTTCGTCCCGGAGTTCAACATGGGGGCGATGGAGAACCCGGGACTGGTCACCTTCCGGGACGACCTGGTCTTCCGGTCCGTGGTCACCGACGACGACCGGGAACTGCGGGCCAACGTCATCGCCCACGAGATGGCGCACATGTGGTTCGGCGACCTGGTCACCCTGCGCTGGTGGGACGACCTGTGGCTGAACGAGTCGTTCGCCGAGTACTTCGGTACCCGGGTGACCGCCGAGGCGACCCGGTTCGACCGGGCCTGGACCACCTTCGGGATGCGCCGCAAGGCCGGCGGGTACGCGGCTGACCAGCGCCCGTCCACCCACCCGGTGGCGCCGACCGAGGTGTCCGACGCGGCCCAGGCGCTGACCAACCTCGACGGCATCTCGTACGCCAAGGGCGCCGCGGTGCTCCGGCAACTGGTCGCCTGGCTCGGTGACGAGGCGTTCCTCGCCGGCCTGCGGACCTACTTCGCCGCCCACCGGTTCGGCAACGCCACGCTCGCCGACCTGCTCGCCGCCCTGAGCGACAGCAGCGGTCGGGACCTGGCCGGCTGGGCCGAGGTCTGGCTGCGGCAGCCGCAGGTGAACACGCTGCGCACCGAGGTACGCCTGGACGACGCCGGCCGGTACGCCGAGGTGGCGATCGCCCAGTCCGCCCCGACGTCGTACCCGGTGTTGCGCCCGCACCGGATCGGGGTCGGACTCTACGACCGGGCCGCCACCGGCGAAGGGGGTGCCGCCGTGCCGCGCCGTCGGTTCGAGGTGGACCTCGACCCGGTCGTGGACCAGGGGCGGACCGTGCTGACCGGGCTGGTCGGCGAGCCGGCCGCCGGACTGCTGCTGCCCAACGACGGGGACCTGACCTTCGCCAAGATCCGGCTCGATCCGGGTTCCGCCGCCGCCGCGCCGACGGTGCTGCCGGTCCTGGCCGATCCGTTGGCCCGGGCGGTGCTCTGGGGGGAGTCGCTGGACGCGGCGGTCGACGCGGAGCGGTCGGTGGCCGAGCTGGTGGACCTGGTCACGGTCGCCCTGCCGGCCGAGCCCGAGGTTGTCGTGGCCCGGGACGTGCTGACCCTGACCGGTTCCCTGGTCGACCGGTACCTCGACCCGGTGGCCCGCCAGGACGCCACGGACCGGCTCGCCGCCACCTGCGAGCGCCTGCTCGCCACCGCGTCGCCGGGCGGCTCGATGCAGCTCACCGCCGTGCGGGAACTGGCCCGCTGGACCCGGGACGCCGCCCGGCTGGCCGGCTGGCTGACCGGAACCGACGTACCGGACGGGCTCACCGTCGACGCCGACCTGCGCTGGACGGTGCTGCGCCGGCTCGCCGTACTCGGCGCGGTGGGGGAGTCGGAGATCACCGCCGAGCAGGCTGTGGACCCGAGCGCCACCGGTGCCGAACGGGCGGCGGAGTGCCGGGCCGCGCTACCGGATCCGGTAACGAAGGAGCGGGCCTGGGAGGTGGTGATGACCGACACCACCCTGTCCAACCGGCTGGTGATGGCGCACGCGACCGGGTTCTGGCAGCCGGAGCAGACCGGGCTGACGGCTTCCTACGTGGAGCGGTACTTCGCCGGGATCGTCGAGGCGGCGCGGCGACGTATGCCGCTGGTCGCCGAGCGGGTCGCGGCCCTCGCCTATCCGCGCTACGCCGTGACGCCGCGGACCCGGGAACTGGCGGCGGCGCTGCTGGCCCGCCCGGACCTGCCGTCCGGACTGCGCCGGGTGGTCACCGACGCCGACGACGACCTGCGCCGGGCGCTGCTCGCCCGGAGCCGTTGGGCCCCGGTGCCGTGATCTGCGATCTCTCCCATGCCGGGGCCGTCCGGTGGGGCGACCGGCCTACGATCATCACGTGGAGGAGAAGATCCGGCGAATAGGGATCATGGGGGGCACGTTCGACCCGATCCATCACGGGCACCTGGTCGCCGCGAACGAGGTGGCCGACCGCTTCGAGTTGGACGAGGTGCTGTTCGTGCCCACCGGGCAGCCCTGGCAGAAGGCGGACGAGCCGGTCAGCCCGGCCGAGGACCGGTACCTGATGACCGTGATCGCGACCGCCTCGAACCCGCGGTTCCAGGTCAGCCGGGTCGACATCGACCGGGGTGGGCCGACCTACACCGTCGACACCCTGCGTGACCTGCACGACCAGTACGGCCCGAAGGTCCAGCTGTTCTTCATCACCGGAGCTGACGCGCTGGAGAAGATCCTCTCCTGGAAGGATCTCGACCAGATGTTCGAGTTGGCGCACTTCATCGGGGTGACCCGGCCCGGTTTCGAGTTGTCCGACGCGCATCTGCCGGCCGACACGGTGAGCCTGGTGGAGGTGCCGGCGATGGCGATCTCCTCGACCGACTGCCGCCGTCGGGTGGCCGCCGGTGGCCCGGTCTGGTACCTGCTGCCGGACGGTGTGGTGCAGTACATCGCCAAACGAGGGTTGTACCAGGGGTGATTTCACCCGGTATGTGATTCTCTGTTCGGTTAACCGTGAAGCCGTACCCGCCGCCCGTGTGAGAGGCTAGAAGGGCCCGACGGTTGATCGAAGGAGAATGGTGACAGCTTCCGACCGCGCCCGTGAGCTCGCGACGGCCGCCGCACAGGCGGCAGCCGACAAGAAGGCGCAGGACATCGCCATCATCGACGTGTCGGACCAGTTGGTGATCACCGACGCGTTCCTGCTCGCCTCCGCGCCCAACGAGCGCCAGGTGACCGCGATCGTGGACGCGATCGAGGAACGACTGGTCAACCTGCCGGAGAAGGCCAAGCCGGTACGCCGGGAGGGCGAACGGGCCGGCCGCTGGGTGCTGCTCGACTACGTCGACCTGGTCGTGCACGTCCAGCACACCGAGGAGCGCGAGTTCTACGCGCTCGACCGGCTCTGGAAGGACTGCCCGACCATCCCGTTCGTGGACCGGGACCTGGTGGAGGCCGAGGCGGGCGCCGCCGAATGACCCGCTTGATCGTCTGGCGGCACGGCAACACCGACTGGAACGCCGCCAACCGGGTGCAGGGTCAACTCGACGTGGCGCTCAACGATCTCGGGCGTGAGCAGGCCGCCGCCGCCGCGCCGCTGCTGGCCGCGTTGCGACCGGACGCCATCGTCGCCAGCGACCTCGGTCGGGCCACCGACACCGCGGCGGCCCTGGCCGCGCTGACCGGTCTGCCGGTCCGGACCGATCCCCGGCTCCGGGAACGGTTCTACGGCGAGTGGCAGGGACTCAGGATGTCCGAGATCGCCGAGCGTTTCCCGGCCGAGCACGCCCGCTGGCGGGCCGGCGAGCCGGACCCCGGGTGTGCCGTGGAGAGCCTCGACGAGCTGGGCAAACGGGTCGGCATTGCGCTGCAGGAGGCAGCCGACGCGGTGCCCGGTGGCACCGTCGTGGTGGCGACGCACGGTGGCGCCGCCCGCCAGGGCTGCGGCTACCTGCTCGGCTGGGACGCCTTGGTGCTCCGGGCCGTCGGCCCGCTGAACAACTGCCACTGGACCGACCTGCGGCACGAGGAAGTCCGGGGCTGGCGACTGTACGGGCACAACGTCGGCCTGATCGCCGAGGGCCCGTCACCCGCCGCGATCTGATCCCACTGCCGGCTCGCGTCGACACGTTGCCCGCCCCGGCGCCGGGTCACCCCGCCCGACCGGTCGGATCGTCGCGGGCCCGGCGCGGCCGGGTCACCCCGCCCGGTCCGGTCGGTCGCCGGCTCCGACACCGCACACCCTCCGCTTTTCTCGCCGATCGGCTACCGTGCCGGAATGCCCGTCGCGGTTGTCACCGACTCCACCGCCTACCTCCCGGCGGAACTCGTCGACCGGTACCGGCTCACCGTCGTACCGCTCACCGTGGTCGTGGACGGGGTCGCCGGACTGGAGGGCGTCGACGTCACCCCGGCCGACGCCGCCCGTGCGCTGAGCGCGCGTCGGAGCACGATGACCACCTCCCGCCCGGCACCGGAACAGTTCGTCCGGACGTACCGCCGACTGCTCACCGACGGAGGCGCCACCGGTGTGCTCTCGGTCCACCTGTCGGCCGAGCTCTCCGGCACGGTGGAGGCCGCCCGGCTCGCCGCCGCCGAGCTCGGCGACCAGGTGGGCGTGGTCGACGCCCGGTCGACCGGGATGGGCCTCGGCTTTCCCGTCGTCGCCGCCGCCGAGGCCGCCGACCGGGGCGTGCCGCTTTCGGAGGTACGGCAGGCCGCGCTCGACGCCATCGACCGGACCAGCACCCTGTTCTACCTGGACACCCTGGAACTCCTCCGTCGAGGTGGCCGGATCAACGCCGCCGGGGCGCTGCTCGGCACGGCGCTGTCGGTCAAGCCGATCCTGCACGTCGTCGACGGCACGATCGCGCTGCGGGACCGGGTCCGGACCGCCGGGCGGGGACTGGCCCGGCTGGTCGACCTGGCCGTCGAGGTGGCCGGGGAGGGGGACGTCGAGGTCGCCGTACACCACCTGGCCGCTCCCGGGCGGGCGGCCGAACTCACTGCGGCGCTCGACTCCCGCCTCGGCCCCCGGGTACGGGCCCGGTACGTCACCGAGGCGGGTGCGGTGATCGGCGCACACGTCGGGCCGGGCCTGGCCTGCGTTGTCGTCCATCGACGGTGAGGAGGGGGTTTGTATGGGAAGGGCCCGTTCCGGATACCTGGGCCCGCAATGGGTTGACTGAGATCGATTGACGTGGTCGCATTGGACAACAAACCTTCCTAAGAGTTGTCGCCCGACCGGCGGCGCTCCGGTGTTCCGAGCAGGAGGAAGTGCTGTGTCCAGGTCACGTCTCCGGGGCAGGATTCCCCGGCTGATCGCTCTCGGTGCGCTGCTGGCCGTGACGGCGGTGGTGGTCCCGTACGCCGGCCCCGGCAACCCGTCGTCGGCCCAGGCCGCACCGGCAACCTTCACCCACCCGGGGGTGCTGGTCAGCCGCCCGCAGCTCGACTTCATCCGGTCCCGGGTCAACGCCGGCACGCAACCCTGGCGGGGTGCCTTCGACCAGATGATGGCGAGCAACTTCGCCTCGCTGTCGCGTACCCCGAAACCACGGGCGGTCGTCGAGTGCGGGTCGTACTCGAACCCCAACAACGGCTGCACCGACGAGCGACAGGACGCGCTCGCCGCCTACACCCTCGCGCTGGCCTGGTACGTCACCCAGGACAGCCGGTACGCCGAGAAGGCCATTCAGATCATGGACGCCTGGTCGGCGGTGATCCGGGACCACACCAACAGCAACGCGCCGCTGCAGACCGCGTGGGCCGGGTCGAGTTGGCCCCGGGCGGCCGAGATCATCCGGTACACGTACGGCGGCTGGTCCTCGACCGGCGTCAGCCGGTTCGCCACGATGCTCCGGGACGTCTACCTGCCGGAGATCGTCAACGGCAACCTGACCAGCAACGGCAACTGGGAACTGAGCATGATGGAGGCGACCCTCGGCATCTCCGTCTTCCTCGAGGACCGGGGCGTCTACGACCGGGCGCTGGCCAGGTTTCGCGACCGGCTGCCCGCCTTCCTCTACCTGACCACCGACGGCGCCTACCCCCGGGGTCCGGTCGGCAGTCACATCGACACCCGGGCCGAGGTGGTGTCGTACTGGCACGGACAGTCGACGTTCGTCGACGGGCTGTCCCAGGAAACCTGCCGGGACTTCACCCACACCGGGTACGGCATCTCGGCGATCTCCCACGTCGCGGAGACGCTCCGGCACCAGGGGCAGGACATCTATCCCGAGATCCAGGACCGGCTCCGGCACGCGCTTGGCTTCCACTCGCGTTACCAACTGGGTGACCCGGTGCCGTCCTCGCTCTGCGGCGGCACGCTCAACCTCGGGCTGGGCCCGGTCACCGAGGTCGCGTTCAACGCGCTGAACTTCCGGCGCGGTGTGCCGATGACCCGTAGCCAGCAACTCACCGAGCAGCAGCGTCCGGCCGGTACCAACTATCTCTTCGTCGCCTGGGAGACGCTGACCCACGCCAGCAACCCGTACTGAGTCCGATCATCGTCGGCCGGGGGCGCCTGCCCAGCGGGCATCACCCCCCGGCCGTCGTGTGCCGGTCGGCGGCCGGGGTCTCCCCGGCCCGGCGGTCCGGATGTCGAGGTCCGCGCCGGCTCGCTAGCACATCTGGCCATGATCAGGGCGTTGTCCACAGTGGGGTAGGTTGTCCACAGCGGTGCATGCTCGGCCGGCAGGCGGGTTGGTGCCGGGTCTAGCTTCGGCGGGTGTCCGACGACGAGACGATCGTGCGAGAGCGCCTGGACCGGCTCTTCGGCGCCGACGAGAGGCGCGGAGGCGGGGCGCCGGCCACGTCCGGGGTCCGCCCGCGACGGCCGACGGCCGACCCGTGGCAGTACGCCGGATCCGGTTCGCCACCCCCGGGCAGGGCCGGCGGTGACGGGCATGGGTTCCCCACCGGCCTTCCCGCCGCCGTGGGGGAGGCCGGCGGCACCGCCGGTGGGGAGCTGGACGGGACCACCCGTCGGAGCGTCGACCAGGATGGTCCGTCGGCCGACCCGGGGGTCGATCCGGGAGCCGAGCGGGGAAACGACGCCAGGCGGCGCGAGGCGGCCGGGGCCGGCGAGGACGCAGAACCGGACGGCACCGGACCGCGACGGCTGACCGGATCGGACGGCACCGGATCGCGACGGCTGACCGGGCCGGGCGCGTTCGATCCGGGACGGCGTGGCGTCCGGGCACTTGCCGTGGTGGCCACCGTGGTGGTGCTCGTCGCGGCGGGCTGGGCCTGGCTGTCCCGTCCACACAGCGAACCGGTACCGGACGCACCGACCGCCGCGGCACCCCTCGTATCCGGATCGCTCGACTCCGGTGTCGGCCCGAGCCCCGCCGAGCTGGTCGTCGCGGTGGCCGGCAGGGTTCGTCGGCCAGGACTGGTACGACTGCCCGCCGGAGCGCGGGTCGCGGACGCCCTCGCCGCCGCGGGCGGGGCGCAACCCGGGGTCGACATGGCGTCGCTCAACCTGGCCCGCAAGGTGGCCGACGGTGAGCTGATCCTGGTCGGTGTCACACCGCCACCCGGGGCGGCCGGACCGGCCGGGGACGGATCGTCCTCGGCCACCGGGATCGGTCCCGCCGAAAAGGTGAACCTCAACACCGCCACCGCCGCGCAACTCGATGCTCTGCCCGGAGTGGGGCCGGTGCTCGCCCAACGCATCGTCGACCACCGTGAGCGCAGCGGTGGCTTCCGAGCGGTGGGTGACCTGCGCCAGGTGACCGGCATCGGCGACGCCCGGTACGAGGACCTGAAGGACCTGGTGACGGTGTGACCGGGCAGACCAGGGGCCAGAACGGGCAGACGTGGACCGACCGTCCGGCCCCGGCCCCGCCCAGTCGGTTCGCGTCGCTCGGCCCGGCGGCGGCCCGCCGGTCGGCCTGGTCCAGCCGACGGGCACTGCCCACCGGGTCTGCCCCGTCCGGCCCGGCGGACGGGGCAGACCCCGACAGTGGCAGTCGCCAGAGCTCGGACCTGCGTCTGGCCGGGCTTGCCGTGGGTGCCTGGCTCTCCGCGTTGGCCTGCCTGCGGTCGACCGCCGGCATGGCGATGCTGGTCGCGGCGCTCGCGGTGGCGATCGCGCTGGTGCTCGGACATCGACTGATCCGTCGACCGGTTCCGGTGCTGGAGCGGCACGGTTGGATCGTGGTCACGGTGCTGCTCGGGGTGCTCTGCGGCAGCGCCGCCACCGCCGCCCGACTCGGCGTACGCGACGCCGCGTCGCTGCGCGAACTGGCCGACGCGCGAACCCGGGTCACCGTCGAACTGGTGGTCCGGGACGACCCCCGGACTCTGGCCGCCCCGGCCGGTCGACCGACGACGTACCTGCTCTCGGCCCGACTCGGCTGGCTGGAGCGGCCGGTCGGGGGTCGGCTGCGCCTGCCGGCGCGGATCCTGGTGCTGGCCGCCGATCCCCATTGGCGGCACCTGCTGCCCGGACAGCGGCTGACCGCCACCGGACGCCTCGGGACGCCACGCGGCGGAGACCTCACCGCGGCCGTGCTGACGGTGACCACCCCACCCCAGCTGCGTGGGAGGTCATCCTGGGGCCAGCGGTTGGCAGGCACCCTGCGGGCCGGTCTGCAGCGGGCCTGCGCGCCGCTGCCGGCCGAGCCGGGCGGGCTGCTTCCCGGGCTGGTGGTGGGTGACACGAGCCGCCTGGAACCGGTGGTCGAACACCACTTCCAGACCACCGGAATGACCCATTTGACTGCTGTGTCAGGTTCCAATGTCGCGATTGTCATCGGTGCCGTGCTGTTGCTGACCCGGTGGGCCCGGGCCGGGCCCTGGCTCGCCGCGCTCTGCTGCGGGGCGGCACTGGTCGGTTTTGTCATCCTGGCCCGGCCGTCGCCGAGCGTCGTACGGGCCGCGACCATGGGGGCGATCGGCCTGATCGGACTGGCCACCGGTCGACCCCGGGCGGCTCTCCCGGCCTTGGCCGGCGCGGTGACGGTGCTGGTCGTCGTTGATCCGGAACTGGCCGGCGACGCCGGGTTCGCGCTCTCCGTACTGGCCACCGGTGGCCTGCTGCTGCTCGCCCCGCGCTGGCGGGACGGACTGCGTCGCCGGGGCGTGCCGCCCGGGCTGGCCGAGGCGTTGGCGATCCCGGCCGCCGCGCAACTCGCCTGCGCCCCGGTGATCGCCGGGCTCTCCGGAACGGTCAGCTTGGTGGCCGTACCGGCGAACCTCCTGGCGGTTCCGGCTGTCGCACCGGCCACCGTGCTCGGCGTGACCGCCGCGGTGCTCTCCCCGTTCTGGCCGACCGGCGCCGAGATCCTGGCCTGGCTCGGGCACTGGCCGGCCTGGTGGCTGGTCCTGGTGGCCCGGTACGGCGCGCAGGTGCCCGCCGGCACACTGCCCTGGCTGGACGGGGCAGCCGGTGGGCTGCTGCTCGCGGCGCTGACACTCGCCCTGCTGGTCGCGGTCCGTCGCCCGCTGGTCCGCCGACTCGTCGCCGTGGTCACCGCCGCCGTGGTCGTCGGGACATTGCCGGTACGGCTGATCGCGACCGGTTGGCCGCCGCCGGGCTGGGTGGTGGTGGCCTGCGCGGTGGGTCAGGGCGACACCCTGGTCCTGCCGGTCGGCCCGGGCCGGGCGGTGGTGGTGGACGCCGGCCCGGACCCCAATCCGGTCGACCGGTGCCTGCGCCGGCTCCGGATCCGGACGGTGCCGCTACTGGTCGTCAGCCACTTCCACGCCGATCACGTGGGTGGTCTGGACGGCGTTCTCCGGGGTCGGGCGGTCGGCGGGATCGCCGTTCCGCCGTGGCCGGAACCGGTCGAGGCACGGGCCGCCGTGCACCGGGCCGCCACCCTGCGGAACGTGCCGGTGGGGGAGATCGGTGCCGGCTGGACCTATCTCGGTGGTGCCGTGGCGCTGACCGGGCTCGCTCCGGTTCATCCGATCCGGGGCACCCGCTCGGATCCGAACAACAACTCCGTGGTGCTGCGTGCCGAGGTTGCCGGTGTTCAGGTACTACTCACCGGGGACGCGGAGACCGAGGAGCAGCGGGCACTGCTGGACCGGGCACCGGTCGGATCGCTGCGCGCCGACGTGCTGAAGGTGCCGCACCACGGATCGGCGTACCAGGAGTGGTCCTTCCTGGAGGCGGTGGACCCGGCGGTGGCGCTGGTACCGGTGGGCACCGACAACGGTTACGGGCACCCCAACCCCGGCCTGCTGGATCGGCTGACCCGGTCCGGGGTCCGGGTGCTCCGCACCGACCGGGACGGTGACCTGGCGGTGGTACGTACCGACGGCGGGCGGCTTGCGGTGGCGGTACGCGGACTGCCGCCGGGCGAGGACAACGGGCGATGACCCGGCGGCCGGGACGGAGACGAGCGACGGCAGGACCACGAGAAATGCCTGAGTTAAGATAAATGTCTGGATTTGCGCTAAGTGCGGGGTCAGCCGTAGCTACCCGGATGACCAGGCCCGACCGGCCGGCACCGCGTGCGACGATGACCACGTGACGTCCACGAACCTCGCTCCTGTCCTCCTGGTCCTCGGCGACGAGGAGTTGCTCGTGACCAGGGCGGTGGCCGGTGCCGTCGAGGCGGCCCGGGCCGCCGATCCCGGTGTCGACGTACACGACCACGAGGCCGGGGCACTGAACCCGGGAGAGATCGCCGAACTGCTCGGTCCGTCCCTGTTCGGCGGTCGCCGTGTGCTGATCGTCCGAGCTGGACAGGACGCCCGCAAGGACCTGGTGACCGAACTGCTGGCGTACGCGAAGCACCCCGACCCCGAGGTGCACCTGGTGGTGACGCACGCCGGCGGGGCGAAGGGCAAGGCGTTCGCCGACGGACTGCGGGCGGCGGGCGCGGAGGTCGTACCGGCGGCGAAACTGAAGGGACACCGCGAGCGGGTGGGATTTGTCCGCGACGAGGTACGCCGTGGCGGTGGCCGGTGCACCGAGGAGGCGGCCGAGGCGCTGATCGCGGCGGTCGGCAACGACCTGCGGGAACTCGCCTCCGCCTGTTCCCAACTGCTTGCCGACACCGACGGCCGGATCGGGGCCGACACGGTCGCGCGGTACTACCGGGGTCGGGCCGAGGTGAGCGGCTTCACCGTCGCCGACGCCGCCATGGCTGGAGACGTACCGGGGGCGCTGGAGGCACTGCGCTGGGCACTGCACGTCGGGGTCGATCCGGTCCCGATCGCCGACGCGATCGCCGACGGGGTACGTACGGTGGCCCGGGTCAGCTCGGCGGGTCGGGGTAACCCGTACCAGCTGGCAAGCAGCCTCGGCATGCCCGCCTGGAAGATCGAGAAGGCCCAGCGGGTGGGGCGCGGCTGGACCCCCGAGGGGATCGCCGACGCGATGTACGCCGCGGCCGAGTGCAACGCCGCGGTCAAGGGTGGCGCCGAGGACCGGGGCTACGCCCTGGAACGGGCGGTGGTCGCCGTCGCGACCGCGCGCGGGGTGAGCGGCCGACGATGACCTGGGCGATGGCGCTGTCGGCCGAGGAGGAGGAGCGGTTACGGCCGCTGTACTCCCGTGTGCTCCGGCTGCGTCACGTCGATCCGGGCGGGGTGCTGTGCTTCCTCTACTTCGAGGGCATGGTGTCGCTCGGTCTGCTGCTCGCCCTGGCCGAGCTGGTGAACTGGTGGGCAGTGTTCCTGCTGCCGGTCTCCGTCGCGGCGATGGTGAAGGCCAACGATCTCGTGGCCGCGGCGGTGGCCCGGACCGCCGCCCGGGTGCCCGCCCAGGAACGCCAGCGGTTCCGCCGTGAGTTGCAGCCGGCGGTCGGACGGGCCCGGGTACCCGGCGCGCTGCTGACGGACCCCGGGTCGGAACCGCCGACCGACGCCCTGACCGGAGTCGCCGCATCCGGCGCGGTGACGGTGCCCGGCACGGCCACGGGCACGGTTCCCGGCGGTGCGCTTTCTGCCGGTGCGCTCTTTTGCTTCGCCCCCGGGATACGGGACGTCGGTGGGCGCCTGATCGCCCGGCTCGTCCCGGCCGGACGTCCGCTGAGCATGACCTCGATGGTCCGGGCCCGGCTGGAATCCGGTGCCCGGCCCCGGCCGGAGTCCGACTGGGAGCCCCGCCCTGATCTGGATCTCATGGAACGCCTCCGGGCCGGCGTGCCGGGCCTGTCACCACTCATGGTGACCGGCCCGTCCGCGGCTGTCCCACCGGCCAGCCGGGTCGCCCCGGACCAGACGGGCGGCGTCGCATGGTCGGGCCGGGACCCACGGGCGCCCTGGTTCCCACCAACCGAGCCGTCGAGCCGGCAGCAGACCGGGGCTTCCGGATCAGCAGCCGCTGGGTGCCGCCGCAACGACCGGCTGGTCGAACGGCCGACCCGACGGTGGTTGGTCCGGCTGGATCCGATGGACAGTAGCCGCCAGCGGGCCCGGCAGTCCGCCCGACGCCGCTACGAGTGACACCGGGGCCTGCCGAACGGACCGGCTGTCGGCGGCTACGAGTGACATGACATGGAGCCATGACGAGTGGGGCCGTCGCCGTACCGGATTTCAGCGCCGGGACGCGGCCGGGCACAGCACGGTGGCCCCGAGCCGACCGGCTCGGGGCCACCGTGCAGAAATCTGCGGAGCGCGTCAGGCGGAGAGCGACTGCAGACGCTTGGCGATCGCCGACTTGCGGTTCGCCGCCTGGTTCTGGTGGATCACGCCCTTGCTGACCGCCTTGTCAAGCTTGCGCGAGGCGTCCCGCATCAGCTCGGTGGCCTTGGCGCTGTCGCCACTCTCGGTCGCCTCGTGGAACTTGCGAATGGCGGTCTTCAGCGACGACTTGACCGACTTGTTACGCAACCGGCGCTTCTCGTTCTGCCGGTTGCGCTTGATCTGGGACTTGATGTTCGCCACGCGACAGCCTCGTCCTGGTAGCTAGCTCAGCCTGGTAGCTAGGGTTTCCGTTTGCCTGATTACGCGCGGGCGACGACCACGTCACATGCGGGACCCGCGTCACGTGTTGAGAAGCACGTGACATGCGGGAAGGCACGTCACACTGCGGCCGTGTCGGCACGCGCGAAATCCCACGTTACCAGGTGCCCACGTCCAAGGCCAAAATGACCGGGCGGTCACTGCCAGCCCTGGCGGGCGGCGAGCCACGACAGTGCCGTCTCGCCACTCCACTGCTGGTGTCCACGGATGTGCGGGGAAGCGGTGCTCGGCCCGGCCGCCGCCCGGACGAGCCAGTAGCCGGCGAGTGCGGCCAGCGCCGCGTCCAGGCCGTCGTCCGGTGCGTCGCGGGCCGCCGGATGGGCAGCGAACAGGTCGTCGGCCGGCAGCCCGCTGGCGTACGCGGTGACCAGCAGGCCGGCCAGGTCGAACCAGGCCGGCCCGAAACACAGCCAGGTCCAGTCGCAGATCCAGCTCGCACCGGCGGCGTCGATCAGCACGTTGTCGACCCGGAGATCGCAGTGGATCATCGCCGTGGTCTCGGCGTACCCGGGTAGCCGGGCCTCCAGGGCGGCGAGGTCGGGCAACCGGTGCCGGGCCACGGCCGGCGGGTTCGGCAGCGTTTCGCGGCCGGTGGCCAGTTCGCCCCACCAGGCGAGGTCGGCGCGGGCCAGGTCGGCGAGGCGGGGCGCGCCGAGAGCGGCGAGTTCGGCCGGTGGCTCCCGCAGCGCCTCGGCGACCGTCGCGTACGCCACGAGGGTCGCCTCGAGATCGGTCCGGGACCAGGGCAGTGCCGGCATCCGTCCGTCGATGGCGTCCAGGCAGACCACGTAGTAGCCGGCGGCGGTCAACGTCCAGCGGGGCCGGGCGACGGGCAGCCCGGCCGGCAGTGCGGCGGTGATCGCGACCTCCCGGGCGTACCAGTCACTCAGATGACGCTGGTCGACCAGGGAGGCGGCCTTGACGAAGACCCGGTCCCCGGCCACGGTCTGCAGCACGCCCGCGAAGCCCCGGGTGAATCCGCCGCCGGCGGTACCGGCCCAGCTGACCCGGGAACCCAGCCGGGCACTGATCGCCGCCCGGAGTTCGGCAGGAAGATCAGCCCAGCCGGGTCGTACGGCGGTCGTGTCGTACGGTCGCGGGGGCACCGAGATGACTGCCATGGCGCCAAGTCTGCCCTGGTCCGGTCGACGTACCCGGAACCCCCGAGCCGGACCGGTCGTGTCGCGCCGGGCGGGTCATCCTGCGGGAGCCTGGGTGGTCACCCTGCGGGCCGGGACGGTCACGGTGAGGGTCCGGGTGCGGGGCAGGCCGGGGTACGCCGGGACGATCCGACGGGCTCGACCGGGTGTCCCGGGACGGCATGGGAACATAGAGGGCCCGACAGTTGTCAGCCCAGCAGAACGGATCGCCGTGCCACCGACGCCCGACTCCGGCGCGAACCTCCCTGGTGCCACCGAACCTGGCCGCATCAGGAACTTCTGCATCATCGCCCACATCGACCACGGCAAGTCGACGTTGGCCGACCGGATGCTGCAGCTCACCGGTGTGGTCGAGGAGCGGCAGATGCGTGCCCAGTACCTCGACCGGATGGACATCGAGCGGGAACGCGGCATCACGATCAAGAGCCAGGCGGTCCGGATGCCGTGGACCGTACGCGAGGGCGAGCGGCAGGGCGAGCAGGCCGTGCTCAACATGATCGACACCCCGGGCCACGTGGACTTCACCTACGAGGTGTCCCGCTCGTTGGCCGCCTGCGAGGGTGCGATCCTGCTGGTCGACGCGGCGCAGGGGATCGAGGCCCAGACGCTGGCCAACCTCTACCTCGCGCTCGAGAACGACCTGCACATCATTCCGGTGCTCAACAAGATCGACCTGCCGGCTGCCCAGCCCGACAAGTACGCCGAGGAGTTGGCGCACCTGATCGGTGGCGATCCGGCCGACTGCATCCGGGTCTCCGGCAAGACCGGCGAGGGGGTGCCGTACCTGCTCGACGAGATCGTCCGGCAGTTCACCCCGCCGACCGGGGACGCCGCCGCACCGGCCCGGGCGATGATCTTCGACTCGGTCTACGACGTGTACCGCGGCGTGGTGACGTACGTCCGGGTGATCGACGGTCGGATCGAGGCTCGCGACAAGATCAAGATGATGTCCACCGGCGCGGTGCACGAGTTGCTGGAGATCGGTGTGATCTCCCCGGAGATGGTCAAGGCCGGCGCGCTCGGGGTCGGCGAGGTCGGCTACCTGATCACCGGGGTGAAGGACGTCCGGCAGTCCCGGGTCGGTGACACCATCACCATCAACGCCCGACCGGCGGCCGAGGCGCTCGGTGGTTACAAGGACCCGAAGCCGATGGTCTACTCCGGGCTCTACCCGATCGACGGCTCGGACTACCCGGCGCTGCGGGACGCGCTCGACAAGCTGAAGCTGAACGACGCCGCGCTGAGCTACGAGCCGGAGACCTCCGCCGCGCTCGGTTTCGGCTTCCGCTGCGGCTTCCTCGGCCTGCTCCACCTGGAGATCATCGGCGAGCGGCTGGAGCGGGAGTTCGGGCTCGACCTGATCTCGACCGCCCCGAACGTCGTCTACCAGGTACGGATGGAGGACGGCACCGACGTCACCGTGACCAACCCGAGCGAGTACCCGACCGGCAAGATCGCCGAGGTGTACGAGCCGGTGGTCCGGGCGACCGTACTCACCCCGAACGACTACGTCGGCGCGGTGATGGAACTGTGCCAGGGACGGCGCGGGTCGCTGCAGGGCATGGACTACCTCTCCGCCGACCGGGTCGAGCTGCGCTACACACTGCCCCTGGCCGAGATCATTTTCGACTTCTTCGACCAGCTCAAGAGCCGTACCAAGGGCTACGCCTCGCTCGACTACGAGCCCTCCGGCGAGCAGCAGTCCGACCTGGTCAAGGTGGACATCCTGCTCAACGGGGAGCCGGTCGACGCGTTCAGCGCCATCGTGCACAAGGACAAGGCGTACAACTACGGTGTCACGATCGCGGCGAAGCTGCAGAAGCTGATTCCCCGGCAGCAGTTCGAGGTGCCGATCCAGGCCGCGATCGGCAACCGGGTGATCGCCCGGGAGACCATCCGGGCGATCCGCAAGGACGTGCTCGCGAAGTGCTACGGCGGCGACATCACCCGGAAGCGCAAGCTGCTGGAGAAGCAGAAGGAAGGCAAGAAGCGGATGAAGATGGTGGGCCGGGTCGAGGTGCCGCAGGAGGCCTTCATCGCCGCGCTCTCCACCGGCGACTCCGGTGACGGCGGCGGCAAGGCCGGCGGCAAGAAGTGACCCCTCGGGGGTACGGCCCCAGCGCCGCCTTCTGCCCCCGGTGCGCCACCCCGCTGCCCGGTCCCGCCCCGACCGCCTGCACCCGCTGCGGTTACCAACTCTTCGTCAACGCCCGACCCACCGCCGGACTGGTCATCCTCGACCGTCCGGCAGGCGTACCAGGTCCGGGCCGGGCTGCGGCGTCGCCGGGGTCCGTGGCGGAGCCGGACGGTCCCCGGTTCCTCGCGTTGCGGCGGGCGGCGGAGCCGATGGCCGGCCGGTGGGAGCTACCGGGCGGATTCTGCGACGGCGGGGAGCACCCGGCCGACGCGGCGGTCCGGGAGGGCCGCGAAGAGCTGGGCGTCGACCTGACGCTTGGTGACTACCTCGGCATGTACGTCGGGAGCTACGAGTTCCAGGACGAGGTGCTCCCGGTCCTCGACATCTTCTTCCTGGCCACACTGGGTGACCAGGTGATCGCCCTCAATCGGGCCGAGGCCACCGAGGCGACGTGGTTTCCCCTGCTCGCGCCGCCCCCGTTGGCCTTCGCCACGATGGATGCGGCTGTTCGGGACGCCGTGCGACGTCTGTGCCGCTAGGCCGGTTTGAGTTTTTGCGCCTTCGGGAACCTTGCAGTCATCACAACACCGTGTGACCGCATCCGAAGGAGGACGGCCGTGGAACTCACCGTCTGGGGCATCATCACCGCGCTCATCATCGGTCTCATCGTCGGCGCGCTCGGTCGGCTGGTCGTACCCGGCCGTCAGGACATGCCGATCTGGCTGACCATGCTCATCGGTGTGGGCGCCGCGCTGCTCGGTACCGTGATCGCGCGAGCCGCCGGCATCGCGACCGAGACCGCCGGCATCGACTGGATGGAGCTGCTGGTCCAGGTCGCCCTGGCCGCGATCGCGGTGGCCCTGGTGGCCGGTGTCGGCCGACGCCGCCGGATCAGTCGGTACTGATCGACACCCCCTGCGGATTCGGGGCGCTGGCCTGATTGGCCGGCGCCCCGCGCCGTTGCGGCGGCCGCCGGACGCCGTACGGCACCGGCCCCGCCGACCGGACGGTCGGCGGGGCCGGTTGAGCTGTTCGTCGGGCGACGGGTCAGCGGAGCCAGGGGATGCTGCGGTCCAGCAGGCCGCGCTCCTTGAGCTCCTTACGCAGCGGGATCTCGTCGTCGACGTAGCCGTCCCAGTTGATGCCCCAGTAGTTGGCGGTGTGGGTACCCTCGCCGAGCAGCTGGCGCTGTACCGGCGTGCGGTTCTGGTACCACGGCCCGTTCTTGTCTGGGTGCAGCTCGTCCAGCGGCCGGATCCACCGGTAGGTGTAGCCGACGAAGAGCATCTTCCGGGTGATGGTGGAGAGGTTCGTCGACCGGGAGTGCCACTGCCGCCGGTCGAAGATGAACGCGTCACCGGGGTTGGCGGTGATCTCCACCGTGCCCTCCGGGTCCGGGTTGTGCACGGTGAGGTCCGCCGGGCGGGGCAGCGAGTTCCACAGGTGGCTGCCCGGGATGACCTTGGTGGCGCCCCGGCCCTTCTCCGAGAGGTCGGAGAGGACGTACGCGACCTTGAGCGAGAACATCGGCCGCGGCAGGTTCGGGTCCATCGTCTCCGGGTCGGAGTTCTGCCGGTACCCGTCCTGGTGCCAGCCCCAGTAGGGCTTCTCCGGCTCGAGCGCCGGCGGCGTGACGTCCAGGTGGTTGTGGTGCGTGTAGATGTTCCAGCCCGCCAGGCCCCACATGTACGGGAACGCGATCGGGTGGGTGAGCAGTTCGCCGAAGAGCTCGTCCCGCTCGAGGAAGCCCAGCAGGTGCAGGGTGCCGTCCTTGGTCGTCCGGCCGGCCGCCTTCTCCTCCGCGTAGACCCGGTCGACCGCCTCTTCCAGGGCGGCGCGGTGGTCCTCGGTCAGGACGTTGCGGAGCAGCAGGAAGCCCTGCTCGTGGAACTCCTTGCGGTCCGTGTCACTGATCGGCTCGTATCCCGTCCGGCCGCCGTAGTCGAACACCGCGTCCATCCCCTCCCCTGAGGTGAAACTCGTTCTGAGCACACAGGCTGCCGATCGTAACGCGGTACGCAAGACCCGCAGCGCTGTGCGGGACCCGGGCATCGGCGAGTGTCGGTGGACTTCGTACCGGTGGCACGGACAGAAATGGCGATCTGACAGAAAGTCGCTACTGCGCTGATCTTTTGCGAAGAAACCCGGGTTATGCCCGTTTGTGCAATCACTGCGGGTTATCGGATGCAGTGTTTTACGGCGGCTGGACGTCGCAACCGGCCGGGTGGGAGCCGTCCGCGAAGGAGCCGGAGGGCGCCTGTCCGGTGGGGCGCCACTCAGTCCGTGAAGACCTCGGCGACGACCTGGTCGGCGGTCGCGGCGCCCTGGACCGGCGACCACCTGCCCTCGTCGGCGGTCCACTGCAGGTCGCCGAAACGAACCCGTTTCACCCCGTGGTCCCCGGCGTGCGACACCAGCCAGTGCGCGTAGCGCCAGCCTGCCTGCACGCTGGAGGTGGGCACCGCCAGACCGGTCAGCTCGGCCGGGGAGACCGTGTCCAGCCGACCCCAGTCGAGGGTCAGGCCGGCGCTCAGCGCCGCCGCCGCGGCCGAGCCCCGGATCACCGGGTCGCGGCTGACCGTGCAGGCCACCGCGCCGGTGGCGTTGCCGAGCAGGGCCCGGGTCAGCACCTCCGACTCGTCGGCCCACTGCTGGTACGCCCGGGGAAAGGCGGACCGCTGCACCTTCTGGGCCGCGTCGGTGATCTCCATCTGCTCCCAGCCGCGTACCTTGCGCAGGGCGTCGTAGAACTTGGTGGCCGCGTACCGAGGGTCCCGGATCCGTTCCGGTGTGCCCCAACCCTGACTCGGCCGCTGCTGGAACAGGCCGACCGAGTCCCGGTCGCCGCCGGCCAGATTGCGCAGGCGCGACTCCTGGAAGGCGGTCGCCAACGCCACCACCACGGCCCGTTCCGGCATCTTCCGTCGGATCCCCACCGCCGCGATGGTCGCCGCGTTCGCCATCTGCTCGGCGTTGAGGCTGACCCGACCGTCGGCCTCGACGACACAGCCGCTCGCCGGGCGGGGCAGCGGCAGCTTGTGCCCGAACTCGCGGGCTCCCAGGTAGATGCCGAAGCTAGCGACCGTCGCAAGGGCCACTCCCGCCGCCACCACCGCCCGAGTCCGCACCGCCACCCCCTGATCGATAGTGGGCACAGCCTACGATGACCGCCCAGCCTCCCGGCAGTGCCGGCGTGGAATGTGCCGGGCCGTACCGGTTGTCGCTTTCCGGCCCGCCGGCCCGCCGGCCCGCCGGCCCGCCGGCCCGCCGGCCCGCCGGCCCGCCGGCCCGCCGGCCCGCCGGCCCGCCGGCCCGCCGGCCCGCCGGCCCGCCGGCCGTCGGTCGTCGGTCGTCGGGTCGGCTCCCGGTTACCCGTCGGGCGGGTCAGATCTCGGGTACCCACCGGGCGGGCCGCTTCTCCCGGAACGCCGCGACACCTTCCCGCCCGTCCGCGGAGTGGAAGTACCGCACCGACAGGTCACGCAGCTCGGCCAGTTCGGCCCGGAGGTCGGCGGCCGGTGGGCGACGCAGCAGTTCCTTCGCCCCGGCCAGCGCGGCGGGCGCGCCGCGTACCAGCGCCAGACAGTAGGAGGCCACCGCCTCGTCCAGCGCCTCGGCGGGGGTCACCGTGGTGACCAGGCCGATCTCGGCCGCCCGGCGCCCGTCGAAGACGTCGCCGGTCAGGTACAGCTCCGCCGCCGCCCGGGGCTGCAGCCGGGGCAGTACGGTCGCCGAGATCACCGCCGGGATCACCCCGAGGCGTACCTCGGTGAAGGCGAAGGTGGCCTCCGGTACGCAGATCGCGATGTCCGCCGCCGCGATCAGTCCGAGACCACCGGCCCGGGCCGGCCCGCCGATCCGGGCCACCACCGGCTTCGGGCACTCCCGGATCGCGGCGAGCACGTCACCGAGTTTCGCCACCGGCACGGTGCCGTTCTCGTACGCGGCCGCGGTCTCCTTCAGGTCCGCGCCGGAGCTGAAGACCGGCCCGGTGTGGGACAGCACGACCACCCGTACGGCGTCGTCGGCGACCGCCGTGGCCAGCGCGTCGAGCAACTGGGTCAGCAACGGGGTGGAGAGCGCGTTCCGGTTGCCCGGGCTGTCCAGGGTGAGAGTCGTCACTCCGTGGGCGGTCGAGACCCGGACGAGCGGTTCGGGGGCTGAGGTCATGCCGGCACACTAGTCGTATGCCCGGAACCCTCCCAGAAGGCGAACCCGTACCCGTCGACGGCTCGCTGCCCGACACCGCCCGGACGGAGGTGGGCAGGCGTGGCTTCGGGGTCTACGTGCACGTCCCGTTCTGCGCCAGCCGCTGCGGCTACTGCGACTTCAACACGTACACCGCCAGCGAGCTGGGCGGCGGCGCCGGCCGGGACGGCTACGCCGACCAGGTGCTCGCCGAGTTGACGCTGGCCGGCCGGGTGCTCGGTGACAGCCCGCCGCCCCGGGTCGACACGGTTTTTGTGGGCGGGGGTACTCCGACCCTGCTCCCCACCGACGACCTCGCCCGGATCCTGGACGGCATCGACCGGCTGTGGGGGCTGGCCGGCGACGTGGAGGTCACCACCGAGGCGAATCCGGAGTCGGTGACCCGCGAGTCGTTGAAGGCGCTGCGGGCCGCCGGCTACACCCGGATCTCGCTCGGCATGCAGTCGGCGGCCGCGGGGGTGCTGGCGGTGCTGGACCGCCGGCACAGTGCCGGTCGGGCCACCGCCGCCGCCGAGGAGGCCCGGGAGGTCGGCTTCGACCACGTCAACCTCGACCTGATCTACGGGACGCCGGGGGAGAGCGCGGACGACTTCGCCGCCTCGCTCGACGCCGTGGTGGGCGCCGGGGTCGACCACGTGAGCGCGTACGCGCTGATCGTCGAGGACGGGACCCGGCTGGCGGCCCGGATGCGGCGCGGCGAGCTGCCGTACCCGGACGACGACGTGGCCGCGGACCGCTACCTGGCGGCCGAGGCCCGGCTCGGCGCGGCCGGTTTCTCCTGGTACGAGGTCTCGAACTGGGCCACCTCGGCGCAGGCGCGGTGCCGGCACAACCTGCTCTACTGGACCGGCGGCGACTGGTGGGGCCTCGGCCCGGGGGCGCACAGCCACGTCGGCGGGGTCCGCTGGTGGAACGTCAAGCACCCGACGACGTACGCTGCCCGGCTCGGCGCCGGGCAGTCCCCCGGTCAGGGGCGGGAACTGCTCTCGGCCGAGGACCGACGGGTGGAGGACGTGCTGCTGCGGCTCCGGCTCGCCACCGGCCTGCCGCTGGCGGTCCTCGACGGGCCGGGGCGGGCCGGCGCGGCGGAGGCGCTCGCCGGCGGGCTGCTGAGCCGGCCGGCGTACGAGGAGGGTCGGGCGGTGCTGACCCTGCGCGGGCGGCTGCTCGCCGACGCCGTCGTCCGTGACCTGCTGCCCTGACCACCGGTACCAGCGGCATCGCGGGCGACGGCGGTGTCCGACGGCCCGTGCCCGGGGATCGGCGAACGCGTGGTGGCGTCGATGACCCCGGCACGGGCCGTGGCCGGTCCGGCCCGGTCGGGACTGGCTGACTCCGGCCCGGTCGGGGCTACTTGACCATCCGGAAGCTCATCGGATAGCGGTACAGCACACCCTCGTTGGCCTTCATCCCGCCGAGGATCGCGAAGATCACCGCGATGAGCCAGGTGATCAGCGGCAGGAAGAACAGGATGCCCAGGGTGCACATCGAGATGATCACCGCCACGAACGAGGCGATGCCCCAGGTGATCTGGAAGTTGAGCGCCTCCACCGCGTGTGCCCGGACCGTCGGCGACTCGTTCCCCTTGGCCAGCATCGCGACCAGGGGCGCGATGAAGCCCGCGATGATCGCACCGAAGTGCGCGATCAGCGCCCAGGTCTTCTCGTCGCTGGTGGCGTAGCCGGCCGGGGCGGGAGCGCCGTACGGGCCACCCGCCGGGTAGCCGCCGGGCGGCGGGTAACCACCAGGGGGTGGGTAACCGCCGGGCGGCGGGTAGCCGCCAGGGGGCGGGTAGCCACCGGGCGGCGGGTAGGCGCCGCCACCCGAGGTGGGCGGCGGGTAGCCGCCACCCGAGGTGGGCGGCGGGTAGCCGCCACCCGAGGTGGGCGGCGGGTAGCCGCCACCCGAGGTGGGCGGGGGATAGGCGCCGCCACCCGAGGTCGGCGGGGGGTAGCCGCCACCGGAGGTGGGCGGGGGAGTGCCCGGCGCGTCGTACGGATTGTGCGAGCCGTACTCTCCGGGAGGGCGAGGTGGTTCAGTCATGGGGGTCACGGTAGGTGCACCGTCCAAACGGCGCCAGACGCCCCCTGGCGATTGAAACTGGACAATAGTCGACCGTACCGGCTGGCCCGGCCAGGGTAGGGTGTGCCAACAAGCAGGTGGTCCGGGATCGGCAGGCGCGGGAGGCCCGGATCGCGGCGCCCATCCAGACGATCATCGCGTCTCCTGCGCCGTGGTCGTAGACTGGCACTCGATACGGTCGAGTGCCAAGGTGTATCCGTGGCCCGACCGTGTGGTCGCCCCGGTCGTGTCGGCAGCCGGGGCCGGGACGTCGCAGGGAGGTGAGGATGGGTCTCGACGACCGCAAGCTCGACGTGCTGCGCGCGATCGTGGAGGACTACGTCGCCACCCAGGAGCCGGTCGGCAGCAAGGCCCTGGTCGAACGCCACCAGCTCGGGGTGTCTCCAGCCACCGTCCGTAACGACATGGCCGTGCTGGAGGAGGAGGGCTACATCCGGCAGCCGCACACCAGCGCCGGCCGGGTGCCCACCGACCGGGGATACCGGCTCTTCGTCGACCGGCTCTCCCGGGTGAAGCCGCTCACCCCGGCCGAGCGTCGGGCGATCGAGCGTTTCCTGGTCGGCGCGGTCGACCTCGACGACGTGGTGCACCGCACCGTACGGCTGCTCGCCCAGTTGACCCGGCAGGTCGCGGTCGTGCAGTACCCGAGCCTCGCCCGGTCCTCGGTACGCCACCTCGAACTCGTACCCATCTCCACCACCCGCCTGATGCTCGTCATGATCGCCGACACCGGTCGGGTGGAGCAGCGCCTCGTCGAGTTGCCCGCGCCGGCCAGCGCGGACGACGTGATCGACCTGCGGCGCCTGGTCAACGAGCGGCTCGGTGGCAAGCGGCTCGTCGACACCCCGCCCCTGGTCCAGGCACTGGTCGAGGAGGCGCCCCCGGCGCTGCGGTCGGCGATGGCCACCCTCGCCAGCGTCCTGCTCGAGACCCTTGTCGAACGGCACGAGGAACGGATCGCCCTGGCCGGCACCGCCAACCTCGCCCGGGGCGGCCTGCTGGACTTCCAGGGCTCGCTGCGTCCGATCCTGGAGGCGCTGGAGGAGGAGGTCATCCTGCTCAAGCTGATTGGCGAGGTCGAACCGAACACCCTCCAGGTACGCATCGGCGACGAGAACGAGATCGACAACCTGCGGGCCACCTCGGTGGTCAGCACCGGCTACGGGCCAGGGGCCACCATCGTCGGTGGGCTCGGCGTGTTGGGACCGACCAGGATGGACTACCCGGGCACCATCGCCACGGTGCGGGCCGTGGCACGCTACGTCGGCGACGTGCTGGCGCAGAACTGACCCACCCACACCTTGCGCAGAACTGACCACCAAGGCTCAGCTGACGACCGGCGGACGGTAACGCGAGACAGACATGAGGACACGGAACGCAGTGGCCAGGGACTACTACGGGATTCTCGGCGTCAGCCGGGACGCCTCCGACGACGAGATCAAGCGTGCCTACCGCAAGCTGGCGCGGCAGTACCACCCGGATGTGAATCCGGACCCGGAGGCACACGAGAAGTTCAAGGAGATCAACGCCGCGTACGAGGTCCTCTCCGACGACCAGAAGCGGCAGATCGTCGACCTCGGCGGGGACCCGCTCGCGCCGGGCGGCGGCGGAGCCCCCGGACCGGGCGGTGCCGGTGGTCCCTTCGTCGGCTTCCAGGACATCATGGACGCGTTCTTCGGGGCCGCCGGTGGTTCCCGGGGGCCGCGACCGCGTACCCGGCCCGGCGCCGACGCCATCCTCCGGCTGGAACTCGACCTGCACGAGACCGCGTTCGGGGTGGAGGCGCCGATCACCGTCGACACCGCGGTGCTCTGCACGACCTGTTCCGGCGCCGGCACCGCACCCGGCACCCACCTCTCCACCTGTGAGGCG
Organism: Plantactinospora sp. B5E13; assembly: GCF_039871775.1. NCBI lineage: Bacteria > Bacillati > Actinomycetota > Actinomycetes > Micromonosporales > Micromonosporaceae > Plantactinospora > Plantactinospora sp. B5E13. Next base: position 152,921 of record NZ_JBDPLT010000014.1, on the reverse strand, counting down.
TGCGGTGGGCGCGGCGAGGTCCAGTCGGTGCAGCGGACCTTCCTCGGCCAGGTCGTCTCGTCCCGGCCCTGCACCGTCTGCCAGGGCTACGGCACGATCATCCCGCACGCCTGCCCCACCTGCGCCGGTGACGGCCGGGTCCGGACCCGGCGGTCGCTGACCGTCAAGATCCCGGCCGGGGTCGAGGACGGCATGCGGATCCGGCTCGCCCAGCAGGGTGAGGTCGGCCCCGGTGGCGGCACCGCCGGTGACCTGTACGTCGAGATCCACGAGCGTCCGCACGACGTCTACTCCCGCAAGGGTGACGACCTGCACTGCCGGGTCACCGTGCCGATGACCGCGGCGGCGCTCGGCACCCGGCTGACCATCAAGACGTTGGACAGCGAGGAGCCGGTCGACGTGAAGCCGGGTACCCAGCCCGGGTCGACGCTGCGGCTGCGGGCCCGGGGCGTACCGCACCTGCGCGGCACCGGCCGGGGCGACCTCTACGTGCACCTCGACGTCCGGACGCCGACCAAGCTCGACGCCGACCAGGAACGGATGCTGCGCGAGTTCGCCAAGACCCGGGGCGAGGAGGTCGCCGAGCTCAGCAAGCAGGGCGGCTTCTTCTCCCGGATGCGCGACGCCTTCAACGGCCACGGCTGATCCGACCCGCCGGCTGATCCGGCCGCTGCCGGGGCCGAATCAGCAGCGGCTGGACGCCGGTGGGTTAACCTGCTCGGCGTGAGTGCCCCGTTGTTCCTGGTCGAGTCGCTGCCGTCGGCCGACGTCGTCACGCTGGACGGACCCGAAGGCCACCACGCCGCGACCGTGCAACGGCTGCGGACCGGCGAGGAACTGCTGCTCGCCGACGGGCGGGGCGGCACGGCCACCGCCGTGGTCACCGCCGTCGGCCGGGGCACCCTGACCGCCTCCGTCACCACCCGGCGGTACGTCGACCCGCCCGACCCCCGGCTCGTCGTCGTACAGGGCATTCCCAAGGGGGAGCGGGCCGAACTGGCCGTACAGTCGATGACCGAGGTCGGGGTGGACGAGATCGTCCCCTGGGCGGCGGGCCGCTCGGTCGCCCAGTGGCGGGCCGAACGCGGCGCCCGGGCCCGGGACCGCTGGGTGGCGACGGTCCGGGAGGCGGCCAAGCAGGCACGCCGCTCCTGGCTGCCGGCGGTCGGCGGATCGTCGTCGGTGCCGGCGGCGTCCCTGGCGACGGTGACCCAGCGGTTCGTCGGCGCCACCGCACTCGTCCTGCACGAGGAGGCGGAGCAGCGGCTCGCCACCGTGACGCTGCCGGAGCACGGCGAGATCGTGCTGGTGGTCGGCCCGGAGGGCGGCATCGCCCCGGAGGAGTTGACCACCCTGACCTCGGCCGGCGGGGTGCCGGTCCGGCTCGGCGCCGAGGTGCTGCGGACCTCCACCGCCGGCGTCGCCGCGCTCGCCGTACTCTCCGTCCGGCTCGGCCGCTGGTGACGGGGCGCCGTCCCGGCTGCCGGTGACGAGGCGCGGCCGCTGGTGAGGGCCGGCGTCCCGTGACCGGTCAGACCTCGAAGAGGACGCTGAGCCGTCGGTCGGCGACACTGCGGGCCGCCTCGAGCCGGTAACGACCGGTCCGGGTACGCCAGCCGTGCTCCGTCCAGACCTGGAAGCCCCGCACCGGCAGCGGCACCCGTACGGTCACCGGCTCACCGGGGTCGGCCTCGGCCCGGGCGAAACCGGCGAGCCACCGTACCGGCCGGTCGGGCTCCGGGTGCGCCGGGCCGACGTACAGCTGCACCACCTCGGCGCCCGGGCGGCGACCGGTGTTCGCCACGGTGACCACCGCGACCGGCCCGGCCGGTCCGTCCTCGACCGACAGCGACCGGTACGCCCAGTCGGTGTAGCCGATCCCGTGCCCGAACGGGAAGAGCGGCTCCGCCCGCCAGCCCCGGTAGCCGACGAGCACGTCGTCGGAGTAGTCGAGTACGCCGTCGACCGGGGTGACGTCGAGAGCGGGACAGTCCTCGGGACGACGCGGCCAGGTGGTGGGCAGCCGTCCGCCGGGCTCCGCCCGGCCGAGCAGGACGTCGGCGAGCGCATGTCCCGCCTCCTGGCCGGGAAACCAGGTGAGCAGGACTGCCGCCACCTCGTCGACCCAGGGCATCAGGACTGGGGAGCCGGCGTTCACCACGACCACCGTACGGGGATTGGCCGCCGTCACCCGGCGGACCAGGTCGTCCTGTCGGCCCGGCAGGGCCAGCGTGCTCCGGTCGAAGCCTTCCGACTCCACCTCCTCGGTGGTGCCGACCACCACCACCGCCAGGTCGGCGTCGGCCGCCACCCGGACCGCCTCGACCAGCAGCGCCTCCGCCTCGTCGCCGTCCGGTTCGCCGTCCTCGGCCGGCCCGCCGGCCCGGTTCCCGGTCGGCGCCTGGTGGCCGAGGCTGACCGACACGAAACCGTTCCGCTCCCGCGACACCGTCCGGCTGACCAGCACCTCGACCGGTTCGCCGGCGGTCAGCGCCACGTCGAACCGGCGCTCCACGGTGGAGAAAAAGACCGTTGACGGGCCGTCGGCGTCGTCGAAGAGCGGACCGGCGAAGAGTTCCACGCCCCCGACCGAGAGCAGGAACTCCCCGAAACCGTGCAGCGCGAACCGGTGCCGGCCGCCGCGCGACGGCGTGTACCGGGCGGTGATCTCCACCCGGTCCACCTCGACCGGCGGCACCCCCTCGGGAAGCTCACCCATCCAGCGCACCGTCGCCCGATCGAGTTCCGCCCGGTGCAGCTCACGGCCGTCAGCGGCCCGCAACGTGGCGACGATCGGGCCCCAGCCGGGGCCGCCGGCCGGCCGGAGCCGGGGGCGCGGGTCGGCGCCGACCGCGTGGTCGACGGCGACGTCGGGCAGGGCGGCGGTCAGTCCGGCGAGTGGTGAGACCACGTACGGCGGCGAGACCTGGGCACTTCCGCCGCCCTGGATCCGGGCGTCGTCGGCGAGCGCACCGAGGACCGCGACCCGGCGCAGCCGCCCGGCGTCCACCGGCAGCAGGTCACCGGTGTTGCGGGCCAGCACGATCGACCGGGTCGCCACCTCGCGGGCCAGGGCGGCGCCGTCCCGCTCCGGCACCGCGCCGGCGCTGTCCCGCTCCGGCATCGCGCCGGCGTTCTCCGGCGCTCCCGCGAGCAGTCCGACCCGGGCGGCGAGCCGGAGCACCCGACGTACCTTGTCGTCGACGACGGTCTCGGCGACGGTGCCGGCGCGGACCGCGGCGACCAGCGCGTCGCCCCACGGGTCGCCGGCGGCCGGCATCACCACGTCGAGCCCGGCGTCGGCGCTGGCCACCGTGCTCCGCGCGGCGGTCCAGTCCGAGACGACGATCCCGTCGAACCCCCACTCCCGCTTCAGCAGGTCCGTCAGGAGTGGCCGGTGCTCGGTCATGGTGGCCCCGTTGACCCCGTTGTACGCCGCCATCACCGCCCAGACGCCGGCGGCGACGATCCGCTCGAACGGGGCGAGGTAGAGCTCCCGCAGTGCCCGGTCGGAGACCCGGACGTCGACCGTCATCCGCTCGGTCTCCGAGTCGTTCGCGACGAGGTGTTTCACCGTGGCGCCGACCCCGCACTCCTGCAACCCGGTCACATAACCGACGCCGATCTCGGCGGTGAGCAGCGGATCTTCCGAGTAGCACTCGAAGTGCCGGCCGCCGAGCGGGCTGCGGTGCAGGTTGACGGTCGGGGCGAGCAGCAGGTGGATGCCGTTGCGGCGGCACTCGGCGGCGAGCAGCCGGCCGACCCGCCGGGCCAGTCCCGGGTCCCAGGTGGCGGCGAGCGCGGTCGGGCTGGGCAGGGCGATCGAGGGATTGTCCGGCTGCCACCGGATGCCGCGTACGCCGATCGGGCCGTCCGACATCACCAGCGGACCGAGGCCGATCTCCGGTATGCCGGGCAGGGTCCAGAAGTCCCGACCGGAGAGGAGCCGTACCTTCGTCGCCAGGTCCAGTGCGGACAGGGCCCGCTCGACCGCGGCTTCGATCTCTCGTCCCATCGACCGAGTGTAGGGAAGGCTACCGGCCGGCGCCTCCGTTGACCCGCTGAGTCGATCATGAAAGCATGCCCGGCGTGGACGGGATCGGAACAACACACCAGGCCGGACCGTACGACCCGGACGGCGCGACGGAATCCCGCTGGTCGTTCGGGCTGACGGTGCACGGCGGCAACGGTGACATCAAGACCTGGGGCGCCGGTCGGCACAACCTCAACCTCGCCCGGGCCTCGGCGCCGCGCGGTGCGAAGAAGGCCGTCGTCCTGCCCCGGCTACCGTTCACGATCCGCAGCCTGCCGGACAACAACATCCTCTGCACGGTCCAGCCGACCGGACCGGAGAGCTACCAGGTCAGCGGGCCGGACGGTTTCCCACTGGCCACCATCACCCGCCGGCCCGGCCGGTTCTGGCCGTGGCCGTGGCCGCGCCGGATCCGGTGGACCCTGACTCCCGCCGCCCCCGGTGCGCCGACCTACACCGGCCGGGTCGGCAGCTGGTACACCTGGCTGGTGTACGTGGTGTTCGCGCCACTGTGGATCCCGTGTTACGCCGCCATCGTGGTGTCCATGATCCTCAGCTCCGGCGGCGGCGACATGCCGGACGGGCCGACCCGGACCCGGTGGCGTGCGCCGGGACACGGCACGGCGCTGGAGTACCGGGGCGTCAACAAGGTCTACCACCTCGACCCCCGGCGGCTGGACCACCGGGTCGCCTACGCGCAGGCGGTACTGCACGACTGGGACCGCTGACCGGGCTCCGGTCGGAAGCTCAGGTCCGCAGGTACGACGCGCCGTTCAGGTCGACGATCGTGCCCGAGGCCCACTCCGCCTCCGGCGAGGCGAGCCAGTGCACGGCCGCGGCGATCTCCTCCGGGCGGGCCACCCGGTTGAACGGGCTCTGCGCCCGGATCGCGTCCCCGCGCGGTGCCTTCAGGTGTTCGTTGGTCATGTCGGTCTCGACAAAACCGGGCGCCACCGTGGCGACCGCGATGCCGTACGGGGCGAGGGCCACCGCCAGCGACTGCCCGAGCGAGTTCAACGCCGCCTTGCTGGCCCCGTACGCAGGCTGGGTCGGCTCGCCGCGGAAGGCGCCCCGGGACGAGACGTTGACGATCCGGCCCCGCCGCTCGCGCAGGTACGGCGCCGCGCACCAGATCGTGTTGGCGGCCCCGAGCAGGTTGACGTCGAGGATCCGCCGCCACTGCCGCTGCCACTGCTCGTAGGAGGTCCCGAAGACCGGGTGCGGGTCGTCCACCCCGCCGAACACCCCGGCGTTGTTGACCAGTACGTCGAGCCCGCCGAGCCGCTCCGCCGCCTCGTCCACCATGCTCCGTACCTCGCCCGGGTCGGCGAGGTCGGCCCGGACCACGACGTGTCCGTCGCCGGGCAGGTCCGCGACGAGCTGCTCGGCCAGTGACGTCGAGTCCCGGTGGTGTACGGCCACCCGGTCCCCGCCGGCGGCGAAGGCCGTCGCCACCGCCCGCCCGATGCCCCGGGAGGCCCCCGTCACCAGTACCGCACGTCCCGTCATCTGATCATCATGCCGCAGCCTCCGCCGTGCTCCGTTGCCGGGGAAGCGCGTCCGCGAGGCGGTCGAGCGCCGCGCTGAAGTCGGCGGGCGGCAGGTGGCCGAAACCGACCCGGAAGACCCGGTCCGACTCGCCGAACCAGGAGCCGGGCGCGACCCGGGTGTCCCGCTCGGCGAGGCGGGCGTGGAACTCCGCGACGGTGTCGTCGGCGAACCGGTCGGCCGGCAGACGCAGGCAGCACATCGCGCCGCCGTCCGGCGCGACGATCTCCAGCCGGTGTGCCCGGGCCCAGCCGACCAGCTCGTCGAGCGCCTGCCGCAGCCGTGCGGCACGGGGCCGGAGAAGTTCGGTCTGCCGCCGGAGGAGCCGGGCGGCGAGGAACTCGTCGAGGGTGGGGCAGGCGATCGTACTGAGGAACTTGGCCTCCCGGAGGCGTTCGTAGAGGTCGGCGTCGGTCGTGGTCAACCAGCCGACCCGCAGCCCCGGCGCCCCGTGCGCCTTGGAGAGCGAGGAGCAGGTGACGATCCGCGGGGACAGCGCGGCGACCGACCGGGGGACCGGTGACCCACCGTACGTGGCGGCGCGGTACGTCTCGTCGACCAGCAGTACGGCCTCCGGCGCGGACTCCGCGACGACGGCGAGCAGCGTACGCAGCTCCTCCTCGGTGAACCGGACGCCCGACGGGTTCTGTGGTGACGCCACGGACACCAGGCGGGTCGCCGGCGTCAGCGCGCCGGCCAGCCGGTCCAACGGCAGCCGATAGCCGTCGTCGAACGACAGCGGCAGGACGTCCACCCGCGCCCCGAGCCCCTCCGGCACGGTCCGGGCCGGCGGGAAGCACGGTGTCGCGAGCAGCACCCGGTCGCCGGGCCCGCAGGTGGCCTGCGCGACCAGGAACATCGCCTCGATCGCGCCGACCGTCACCAGGACCTGGTCCGGCGCGACCCCGGTGTCGGCGGCGACCAGTGCCCGCAGCTCGGCGTCGCCGCGGGACGTGCCGTAGCCGAGCGGCAGGTTCGCGACCAGTTCGGCTCCGGCGAGGTCACCGGTGGTCAACGGCGGACAGGTGCTCTCGGCGAGGTCGTAGCGCACCGGAACGTCGATCAGGGTGGTCATCGGGCTCGACGCGAAGACGGTCATGGTGTCCAGGGTCGCCAGTCCCGACCCGGCCGGGACAGAGCCAATCCCGCCCAACTGGTTCGACCACGCGCCGCCGTACTCCCGGTCACCGCCCGACAGACGCGGCACGCCCGACCCGGCGGCCGGGGAGGCGCCGGGCGGCCGGGACGACACCCTACGATGCCGGGCATGGAGAGCAACCGCGACTGTCTGTTCTGCCGGATCGTCGCCGGGGAGATCCCGGCGACCGTGGTACGGGAGACCGGGAACACGTTGGCCTTCCGGGACATCGGGCCGCAGGCACCGGTGCACGTACTGGTGATCCCGAAGGAGCACTACGCCGACGTGGCGACGCTCGCCCAGGCGGACCCGGCGCTGGCCGGCGAGGTGCTCGGCACGGCGGCGGTGGTGGCGGAGACCGAGGGGCTGCTCGCCGACGGCTTCCGCCTGATCTTCAACACCGGCCCGTACGGCGGCCAGGAGGTCTTTCACGCGCACGCGCACGTGCTCGGCGGCGAGCCGCTCGGACCGATGCGGTCCCGCTGACCCGGCGCCCCGCCGGCACCCGGTGTCGGGGGCCGGCGGACCAGCCGGTATACCAGTGTCCTGGCCTGGCACGAGGGGGCGATGGGCGATGGGGATCAGTCAGCGGTACGAGCGTGTGGTGCGGCAGGCACAGGCGGAGTCGCGGATACCGGCGGTCTCGGTCGCGCTGCACCGGGCCGACCGGCCGCTCTGGACCTGCACGGTGGGCACCACCGGGAACGACGCCCCGCTGAGCAGCCGGACCGCCTTCCGGATCGGCTCGGTCACCAAGACCTTCACCGCGGTCCTCGTGATGCAGTGCCGCGACGACGGGCTGCTCGACCTCGACGACCCGATCTCGGCACATCTCGACGTCCCGGCGCACGGGGAACTGACCGTACGTCGGCTGCTGTCACACACCTCCGGGGTGCAACGCGAGCCGTACGGGGACATCTGGGACACCCTGCACACTCCGGACGTGACGGAACTTCTCGCCGACCTGGCCCGGGCCGAGCGGGTGCTGCCCCCGGCCCGCCGTTTCCACTACTCCAACCTCGGCGTCGCGCTGGCCGGCCAGGTCGTCGCCCGGCTGCGCGGCGGTGCCTGGGCCGAGGTCCTCGCCGACCGGATCCTGCGCCCGCTCGGGCTCGCCGACACCAGCCTCGCCCCGCCGCCGGACGCGGCGACCGGCTTCCTGGTCGACGCCTACTCCGACCACGCCAGGCCGGAGCCGAACACCGACCTCGGCGCGGTCGGGCCCGCCGCCCAGCTCTGGAGCACCGCCGCGGACATGGCCCGCTGGGCGGCCTTCCTGGCCGACCCGGCGGCGGTCGACCCGGACGGCGCCGTGCTCCGTCCGGCGACCCTCGACGAGATGCGCTGGCCGGCGACCACCACCGACGAGGCGCTCTGGTCCGCCGGGTTCGGCCTCGGTCTGATCCTGGTGCCGCAGACCGGGCCGACCGGGGTGCGGTCGGCCGGCGGCGAGCGGATCAGTCACGTCGGGCACGACGGCGCGATGCCGGGCTTCCTGGCCAGCGTCTACGGTCGGCGCGGCGGCACCGCCGGCCCGCCGGCGCTGGGCTGCGCCGTGCTCGGCTCCTCCGGCACCGGCACGGCGGTGAACGACCTGAGCCACCAGCTGCTGGCCGCCTCCGCCGAGGACGACCCGGCCGAGATCATGCCGTGGGTTCCGGGCGAGCCGGCGCCGCCGCCGTACCGGGGGATGCTCGGCCGCTGGTGGGGCGAGGGTTTCGAGTACGTCTTCCACTGGCGGGACGGCACCCTGCGGGCCCGGGCCGCCGACGACCCGGCGGGCAAGCCGCCCGCGGTCTTCGAACCCCTCCCGGACCGCCCCGACGTGCTGCGGACGGTCTCCGGTCGGGAGGTCGGTGAACTCCTCCGTCTCACCCGCGACGACCGCGGCGACGTGGTCGTGCTGCATTGGGCGACCTACCGGTTCACCCGCCACCAGGAGACGTTCGACCGCTTCAACTTCCGCCAGGTGTAGGGAACGGGCCCTTATCATCGTTTTCGGTACCCGATGGGGCCCCTTGCCGACACCTGACACGGCTGACCGTCCCGGCGGAAATGGGCAGCGTGCCGTCGGTGTTGAACAGATACGATGACTGCAACGTTCGCACGCTGCGCCACCAGGGCGCGGCACCGAGATCGAGAGCAGGTGGCACAGGGCCGCTGGCCCGACCCATGACCGGTACCCCACCCCCCGGGCAGCCCCGGGTGCAGACCAGGATCACGGTCCCCGACCCCAAGATCATGGTTAATCTGCTCGGCGCGGGCGACGAGATCCTGCGACTGATCGAGCGGTCGATCACCAGTGACGTGCATGTCCGGGGCAACGAGATCACCGTCACCGGCGCCCCCGGCGACAATGCCTTCGCGGAGCGGCTCTTCACCGAGCTGCTCGAGTTGATCGAGAAAGGCGAGACCCTGACCACCGACGCCGTGCGGCGTACCCTCGGCATGATCGAGCAGGGCGGCACCGAGCGCCCCGCCGAGGTGCTGACGCTCAACATCCTGTCCCGGCGCGGACGCACCATCCGGCCCAAGACCCTCGGCCAGAAGCGGTACGTCGACGCGATCGACCAACACACCATCATCTTCGGCATCGGCCCCGCCGGTACCGGCAAGACGTACCTCGCGATGGCGAAGGCCGTCCAGGCGCTGCAGGCCAAGCAGGTCAACCGGATCATCCTGACCCGCCCGGCGGTCGAGGCCGGCGAGCGGCTCGGCTTCCTGCCCGGCACCCTCTCCGAGAAGATCGACCCGTACCTGCGCCCGCTCTACGACGCGCTGCACGACATGCTCGACCCCGAGTCGATCCCGAAGCTGATGGCCGCCGGGACGATCGAGGTCGCCCCGCTGGCATACATGCGGGGCCGTGCACAGCCGTACGACGCCCGGGTCCTCACGCCGGAGGGATTCAAGCCGTTCGGGTCGCTTCGGATCGGCGACCTGGTCATCGGCTCGAACGGGATGCCCACGCCGGTGATCGGCATCTACCCGCAGGGACCCAAGCAGGTCTACCGCGTCACCACCCAGGACGGGGCGTCGACCCTCTGCTGCGGCGAGCACCTCTGGACCGTCGCGACTCCGGAGGACAAACGGCGCGGGGTCCGGCGGACCCTGGAGACCCAGGAGATGATCGGCCAGGAGTGGCGTGGCCACATCCACCGGTACGAACTCCCGGTGGTGGCGCCGGTGCAGATGGAATCCCGGGACGTACCGCTCGACCCGTACGCGCTCGGTCTGCTGCTCGGCGACGGCTCCATCTCGTCCCGGTCGACTCCCGGATTCGCGACGTCGGATCCCGAGCTCGCGGTCGCGCTCGAAGCGGCGCTCGTCGACATCGAACTGGTCCGTAAGAGTGAGGTCGACTACGTCCTCCGGCACGTCAACGGCCATCGCGGTGGTGTGATCGTCGCGAACCCGGTGACGGTCGCGCTCCGCGAGTTGGGCCTGGCGGGGAGCAAGTCCGGGACCAAGTTCGTGCCCGACGTGTACCGGAACAACAGCGTGGACGTCCGGTTGGCCGTCCTCCAGGGACTGCTGGACAGCGACGGCGGGCCGGTCGCCCAGGCGGGGCGCACCTGTCGGGTGCAGTACAGCACGACCTCCCCGCGGCTGCGCGACGACGTGGTCTTCCTGGTCCGGTCGCTCGGCGGGGTCGCCTCGTGGCGGGTCCGCCCGGCCGAGGGGCGCAAGCCCGGCCTGGCCAAGGGGCGTCCCGTTCCGTACCGGGCCGATGCCTACGTCGTCGAGATCCGGCTGCCCGAGGGCGTCCCACCGTTCCGTCTGGCCCGCAAGCGCCGCCTGTACGAGCAGCACGGCAGTGGTCGGCCGATGCGTTACATCGACTCGATCCTCCCGGCCGGCGTGCAGGAGACGATGTGCATCCAGGTTGCGGCGGAGGACTCGCTGTATGTCACCGACGACTTCCTGGTCACCCACAACACGCTCAACGACGCGTTCATCATCCTCGACGAGGCGCAGAACACCACGCCCGAGCAGATGAAGATGTTCCTCACCCGACTGGGCTTCGGCTCCAAGATCGTGGTCACCGGTGACGTCACCCAGGTCGACCTGCCCGGCGGGACGACCAGCGGGCTGCGTGCCGTACGGGAGATCCTGGACGGCGTCGACGACGTGCACTTCGCCCAGCTCTCCAGCTCCGACGTCGTACGGCACCGGCTGGTGAGTGAGATCGTGGACGCGTACGCCCGCTGGGACGCCGAACGGGAGTCCCAGCAGGGCCAGGGCGTGCACGCCGTGCCGGGCCGTACCGCCCACGGCGGCCGGGCCGGCCGCCGCCGCTGACTGCAGCAGAGGAAAGAAACAAGTTGTCCATCGAGATCGCCAACGAGTCGGGTACGCCCGTCGACACCGACGCGGTGCTCGCCGTCGCCCGGTACGCCCTCGACGAGATGGGGGTGAACTCCCTGGCCGAGTTGTCGGTGCTGCTCGTCGACGTCGACTACATGACCGAACTCAACCACCGCTGGATGGGTGGGGACGGACCCACCGACGTCCTCGCCTTCCCCATGGACGAGGGCAGTGTCGACCACGGGCCGGGTGAGGTGAACGGCGGCGAGCCGGCGCTGCTCGGCGACATCGTGCTCTGCCCGGAGGTGGCCGCCAAGCAGGCCGCCACCGCCGGGCACTCGGCCGCCGACGAACTGCACCTGTTGACCGTGCACGGTGTGCTGCACCTGCTCGGCTACGACCACGCCGAGCCGGAGGAGGAGCGGGAGATGTTCGGACTGCAGGCCCGCCTCCTCGACGGCTGGCGCGCGACCCGGGCCCACTGATGCCCGGTCACTTAGCCACCCTGGCCGGCGCGGTGGGCCTCCCGTCCGCCCCGCTGGCCGCGGCCGGTTCCCCGGCAACCGGCCTGCCCGACCTGCAGCTGATCTTCTTCGCCGCCGCCCTGGTGGTACTCGCCGGGATCGTCGCGATGGCGGACGCGGCCTTGGGCGCGGTCTCCCCGGCCCGGGCCGGGGAACTCGCCCGGGACGGCGTACGCGGGGCCCGTACCCTGCAGATCGTCGCCACCGACGCGGCCCGGCACATCAACCTGCTGCTGTTGCTGCGCCTGCTCTGCGAGCTGACCGCGACGGTGCTGGTCGCGTTGGTCGCGGTCGACACCTTCGGCGCCGGCGTGACCGCCGCGCTGGTCACCGCCGGCGCGATGACCGTGGTCAGCTTCGTGGTCGTCGGTGTCGCGCCGCGCACCATCGGCCGGCAGCACGCGTACGCGGTCGGCCGGGTCACCGCGCCGGTGGTCCGCTGGCTGGGCCGGGTGCTGAACCCGCTCGCCTCGCTGCTGATCCTGATCGGCAACGCGGTCACCCCCGGCCGGGGGTTCCGGGAGGGCCCGTTCGCCACCCAGGTGGAGTTGCGGGAGCTGGTCGACCTGGCCGAGCAGCGCGGTGTGGTGGAGCACGGCGAGCGGCAGATGATCCATTCGGTCTTCGCGCTCGGCGACACCATCGTCCGCGAGGTGATGGTGCCGCGTACCGAGATGGTCTGGATCGAGGCGGACAAGAAGCTGTCCCAGGCGCTGGTGCTCTTCCTCCGCTCCGGTTTCTCCCGGATCCCGGTGATCGGGGAGAGCGTCGACGACGTGCTCGGCGTGCTCTACCTCAAGGACGTGATCCGGCAGACCCGGGGCGGTGCCCCGGACGGCGAGGAGCGGCCGGTCGCCGAGGTGATGCGGGCGGCTACCTTCGTGCCCGAGTCGAAGCCGGTCGACGACCTGCTCTCCGAGATGCAGGCGGCCCGGACCCACATGGTGATCGTCGTCGACGAGTACGGCGGCACCGGCGGCCTGGTCACCATCGAGGACATTCTGGAGGAGATCGTCGGCGAGATCACCGACGAGTACGACGTCGAACGGCCGCCGGTCGAGCGGCTCGACGACAACGAGGTCCGGGTCACCGCCCGGCTGCCGGTCGAGACCCTCGGCGAACTGTTCGACGTGGAGCTGCCGGCCGACGAGGTGGAGACCGTCGGTGGACTTCTCGCCCAGGCGCTCGGCCGGGTGCCGATCCCCGGGGCCGAGGCGGAGGTGGGCGGCCTGCGGCTGCTCGCCGAGGGCACCACAGGTCGGCGGAACCACATCGACTCCGTACTGGTCCGTCGGGTGACCGAGACCGACGACCGGGACCACGACCGCTCGCGTGACCGGGACCCGGACCGTTCGCGTGACCGGGACGGCGACCGGGACCCCGACCAGCAGACCCGTACCGATCCCGAGTTCCGGGCGGCACAACCGACCCGGGAGGAACACTCCCGGTCCGAGGAGAGGCAACCCGCTGATGCCTGAGTCGTCCCCCGCCCCGACCGCGCCACCGGCGGTCGAGTTGAGCGCCGAGGACAACAAGCTGGTGGTCCTGGCCCGGGGAGCCCGGGCCAGGATCGGCGCGGTCGAGGGTGCGGCCGTCCGCGACCAGGACGGGCGTACCTACGCGGCGGCCAGCGTGTCGCTGCCGTCGCTGACCATCACCGCGCTGCAGTTGGCGGTCGCCTCGGCGGTCGCCGCCGGAGCCACCCGGCTCGAGGCCGCCGCCGTGGTCACCGAGGCGTCCACGCTGGACGGGGCCGGGCACGCCGCGGTACGGGACCTGTCGACCGACGCCCCCGTGCACGTGGCCGCCCCGGACGGCACCGTGCTCGGCACGGTGGTCGAGTGACCGCGAACCGCCAGGCAGGCGGCGACTACCGGGCGGGCTTCGCCTGTTTCGTCGGCCGCCCGAACGCCGGCAAGTCGACCCTGACCAACGCCATCGTCGGCCAGAAGATCGCGATCACCTCGAACAAGCCGCAGACCACCCGGCACGTGATCCGGGCGGTCCTGCACCGGCCCGACTCGCAGCTGGTCCTGGTGGACACCCCCGGCCTGCACCGGCCCCGTACGCTGCTCGGCGAGCGGCTCAACGACCTGGTCCGGCAGACCTGGAGCGAGGTCGACGTGATCGGCCTCTGCATCCCGGCCGACGAGCCGATCGGCCGGGGCGACCGGTTCATCACCGGCGAGCTCGCCGAGCTCAAGGCCACGGTGCTGGCGGTGGTGACCAAGACCGACCTGGTCGACCGGAAGCGGTTGGCCGAACAGCTGCTCGCGGTCAGCGAGCTGGGCGAGTTCGCGGACGTGGTGCCGGTCAGCGCGGTCTCCGGCCACCAGGTCGACACGCTGGTCGACGTGATGACCGGTCATCTTCCGCCGTCTCCGCAGCTCTACCCGGACGACATGCTCACCGACGAGCCGGAGCAGGTGCTGGTTGCCGAGCTGATCCGGGAGGCGGCGCTGGAGGGCGTCCGCGACGAGCTGCCGCACTCGATCGCGGTGGTGGTCGAGGAGATGATTCCCGAGGACCGGGTGACGAAGGTGTACGCCGACGTGTACGTCGAGCGGTCCAGCCAGAAGGCGATCGTGATCGGTGCCCGGGGCAGCCGGCTCAAGGAGGTCGGCATCCGGGCCCGGCAGCAGATCGAGGAGTTGCTCGGCACCCGGATCTATCTCGACCTGCACGTGCGGGTGGCGAAGGACTGGCAGCGGGATCCGAAGCAGCTCCGCAAGCTCGGCTTCTGAGCCGGTTCCGGGTGGGGGTTGGGGGCCGATCACCCGCTCTGGGCGGTCAGGCTTGATCCCGACGCGGGCGATCCGCCCCCAACCCGACCGGGGCGGGGTCGTCGTCACGGCGAGGGGCGGTAGACGTGCCGGAACGGGTGTTGGTCACCGGGTCGGGTGGCCGGATCGGCGGATATCTGCGGCCGCGGCTCGCCGCCACGGACCGGATCCTGCGCCTGCTCGACGTCGTCGACCAGGAGGCGGCCGGTCCGGGTGAGCGGGTGGAGCTGGTCCGGGCCGACCTGGCCGAGCAGGCGGCGCTGGCGGCGGCCTGTGCCGGCGTGGACGCGGTGGTGCACCTGGCGGCGATCCCGACCGAGGACACCTGGGAAAGGCTGCTGACGGTCAACGTGACCGGCACCCGCAACGTGCTGGAGGCGGCGCGGTCGGCCGGGGTGCGCCGGGTCGTACTTGCCTCCTCGATCCACGCCGCCGGTTTCTACCGCCAGCCTGACAGCAGCCCGGAGCCGCCCGGGGTGGTGGCGCCGATCGGGCCGGACGGGGTGCCGTCCGGGGTGCCACCGCGACCGGACTCCTACTACGGCTGGACCAAGGCGGCCGTCGAGTCGCTCGGCAGTCTCTACGCGGACCGGTTCGGGATGACCGTCTTCGCGTTGCGGATCGGGGCCTGCTTCCCGGAGCCGCCGGGGCTGCGGGGACTCGACGGCTGGCTCTCCCCGGACGACTGCGCGCGCCTGGTCGACGTCTGCCTGCGTACGGGCGCGACCGGGTTCCGCGTGCTCTGGGGCGTCAGCCGGAACAGCCGTCGGTGGTGGTCGCTGACCGAGGGGCGGGAGATCGGCTACGAGCCGCGCGACGACGCCGAGCCGAACGCCGACCGGGCCCGACCGCTGCCGGACGAGGTCGGCACCAACGGGCTGCTCGGGGCGCAGTTCACCCGATATCCGCTCGGTGAGCGGCACTGACCATCCGATATCCGCTCGGCGGGCGGCGGTGACCACCCGAAATCCGCTCGGCGGGCGGCACTGGACCGCGTACCGTTCCCGGGGACCAGTGGAAAGGGTGTGCGGATGGGCGGGATTCTGTCGGTCAACCTGGCGGTGCCGGAGCCGAACAGCGCCAAGGGGGTCGGGGTCACCGGAATCCGGAAGCAGCCGGTCGACGGGCCGGTGCCGGTCCGGGCGCCGGGCCCGAAGACCACCGGCCTCGGCAGTGGGCTGGTCGGCGACCAGATCTTCGACGTGGCCCACCACGGCGGTGACGACCAGGCGGTGTACGCGTACGCCCGGGAGGACTACGACTGGTGGGCGGCGGAGCTCGGCCGCGACCTGCCCGGTGGCATCTTCGGCGACAATCTCACCACGGTCGGACTTGACGTGAACGGCGCGGTGATCGGCGAGCGGTGGCGGATCGGCGAGACGCTGGTGCTGCAGGTCACCTTCGCCCGCATCCCGTGCGCCACGTTCCAGCTCAAGATGGCCGAACCGCAGTGGGTCAGGCGGTTCACCGAGCAGGCCCGGCCGGGGGCCTACCTGCGGGTGGTGGAGCCGGGCGAGGTCCGGGCCGGTGACGGGGTGACGGTGCTGGACCGCCCCGAACACGGGGTGAGCGTCGCCGAGGGGTTCCGGGCCTGGACGCGTGAGCCCGAGCTGCTGCCCCGCCTGTTGTCGGTGCCGCACCTCCCGGCGGGGATGCGGGAGAAGCTGCGGCAGCGGCTCGACGTGTGAGCACGCGCGGCCAGGACCGTTCCCGAGGGCCGTTCAGCGCTGTCGGATGGTGATGCCGCCGCTGCCGGTGCTGGCGTCGAGCACCGCCGTCGCGGCCGGGTCGTTCGGTACGTCGCTGTGCACCGTGCCCGAACTGGTACTGGTCCGTACCTGGTAGCTGCCGGCGGGCACGGACAACTCGACCTCACCGCTGGACGCCCGGGCCTGGACGGATCCGGGGCTGGCCAGGGACAGGTCGATGCTTCCGGAGCCGGTCTCCACCCGCACCTGCCGCCCGCCGCCCAGCTCCCGCCCCTCGACGTCGCCGGAGCCGGCGTGGGCGGTGACCTCCCCGGACACCGAACTGAGGTCGATGTTGCCGGATCCGGTCTCGACCCGGACCGTGCCGGTCGCGCCGGAGACCGTGACCTCGCCGGAACCGACTGTCATGTCCACCGCCGCCACCTCGGTCAGGGTGACGTTTCCGGAGCCGTTCTCGCCGCGCACCGTCACGCCCTGCGGGGCGAGGATGTCGTACGACACGCTGCACCGCTGGCCGCAGTCGGTGTCGACGTACAGGACGCCGTCCTCGATCCGGTACGTCGCCTTGTCCGAGCCGCCGGAGTGGTAGCGCACCATCCGGTTGATGCCGACGTCCTTCTGGTCGGGCGCGGTCCGTACGGTCAGGTCCCCGGCCCCGGGGGAGAGCCGGATCTCGGTGATCGTGGTCTGCTCGGTGTCGCGGAACTCGACGCGGTGCTCGGTGAGCGGGTTGCTCGGGAAGCATCCGCCGAGCGTGGCGATCGCGACGACTCCGGCGGTTGCGGCGAGGGTGGTGCGGTGGACTGACATGTCCGCAGATTACGGCGGTAGGGGCGGGCTGGACATCCGGGTAACCCCATGATCCAGGTCAGGACAGCACCCTGAGCACAACCCTGAGCCGGACCCTGAGCCCGAACCGGCGACACTCAGCCCGGACCGGCCCGTGATCGTCTCCGGCGGGCAGGGGACAATGGGCGGATGCCCGGGTACCGCCGCCAGCTCTACCGCGACGACGCGGTGGTGCTGCGCGCCCAGAAACTCGGCGAGTCGGACCGGATCATCACCCTGTTGACCCGCCGGCACGGCCGGCTCCGGGCGGTCGCCCGGGGCGTACGGCGGACCACGTCGCGGTTCGGGGCCCGGCTGGAGCCGTTCGGGCACGTCGACCTGCAGCTCGCCGGTGACCCGAAGGGGGAGCAGGGCAGTTCGCTGCACAGCATCAGCCAGGTCGAGGGAATCCAGCTGTACGGCAAGCGGTTTGTCGACGACTACCCCCGGTACACGGCGGCCAGCGCGATCGTGGAGACCGCGGAACGGCTCACCCCGGTGGAACGGGAGCCGTCGCTGCGGCTGTTCCAACTGACCCTGGGCGGGTTGCGGGCGCTCGCCGACGGGGAGCACGCCAGCACCCTGGTGCTCGACGCGTACCTGCTGCGGGGCATGGCGCTGGCCGGCTGGGCACCGGCTCTGGTCGCCTGCGCCGTCTGCGGCACGCCGGGGCGGCACGGCGCGTTCTCCGTACCGGCCGGGGGTTGTGTCTGCCCGGACTGCCGACCGCCCGGCGCCGCCCATCCGGCGCCCGCCACCATCGAGCTGATGGCCGCGCTCACCTCCGGGGACTGGCGGATCGCCGACCGTGCCGAGCCGGCACACCGCCGGGAGTGCAGCGGTCTGGTGGCGGCACACCTGCAGTGGCATCTGGAGCGGGGGTTACGCTCTTTGCCGCTGGTCGACAGAGGATCGAACGGCGTGCGGGACGGAGCGAGGGAAACACAGTGAGTCGAGCGTTGAGCCGGGGAAACCGTCGACAGCCGAGTCCACCGACTCCCCATCCGTCCGGTGCCCGGCCGCCCGCGCTGCCCGCCGAGGCGCTGCCCCGACACGTGGCGATCGTGATGGACGGCAACGGCCGGTGGGCGAAGGAGCGGGGCCTGCCCCGGACCAAGGGGCACGAGCAGGGCGAGTACTCGCTCTTCGACACCATCGAGGGCGCGATCGAACTGGGCATCCCCTACCTGACGGCGTACGCGTTCTCCACCGAGAACTGGCGGCGCTCGCCGGACGAGGTCCGCTTCCTGATGGGCTTCAACCGGGACGTGATCCGACGGCGCCGGGACCAGTTGGTCGACCTCGGCGTCCGGGTGGTCTGGTCCGGCCGGGCCGGCCGGCTCTGGAAGAGCGTGATCTCGGAGCTGCAGACCGCCGAGGAGATGTCCCGGGACAACTCGACGCTGACCCTGCAGTTCTGCGTCAACTACGGCGGTCAGGCCGAGATCGCCGACGCCGCCGCCGCGATCGCCCGGGACGTCGCCGCCGGCCGGGTCGATCCGGGCAAGGTGAACGAGAAGATGATCGCCCGGTACCTCTACCACCCCGAGGTTCCGGAGGTCGACCTGTTCCTGCGGCCCTCGGGCGAGCAGCGCACCTCCAACTTCATGCTCTGGCAGAGCGCGTACGCCGAGCTGATCTTCCTCGACACGCTCTGGCCCGACTTCGACCGCCGGCACCTCTGGTACGCCTGCGAGTTGTACGCCCAGCGGGACCGGCGATTCGGCGGGGCGCTGCCGAACCCGGTCGCCCCGGAGACGTCCCGGGTCTGAGTCTCCGGGCCGGCCCGGAGACTCAGTCGGCGGTGCGTGGCGAAAACGGGCTGCGCCGGCCGGCCCGGCCGGTTACTGTGGCTCCATGCGTAACTGACGCCCCTTCAGCAGAGCCGGACCCGCGCTGCCGCTTGCCACTGTCGCTTGCCGCTTGCCGCTTGCCGCGTGGTCTGTGCGCTCCGGGCGTCCGTTTCCTCCCGCCAGTTCGGCACTCTCCGCCGTCACGGCATCCTCAGGACACAGGACCTTCCCGGGGCACTGTCCCGTCGTTCCACCGCCGCAGGGCGGTCCTGAGACCAACGAGGAGGCGCCGTATGGCGGCCAAGCGAAAGACCAGGAGTGGGCGGAAGTCCGCAACCGTCACCAAACCGACCGGCAGGGAACTGGCCGGCGATCAGCTGGCTGGTGGGAAGTCGGCGGGCCCGACGTCGGCCGGCGCCGGTGACGCGGCGGTGGCCGAGTCGTCGGAGGCGGCCCGGCCGGTGCTGCCGGCCGCGAGCCGGCCGGCCGCACCGACCACCGGACCGGTTCCCCGAGGTGGTGCGGGCTTCTCCGGGATGGGACGCGGCCAGGGGGCGGGGTCGGCCCGCCGCTACGCCTTCCGGCGTAGCTGAGCGGTCCGGCTCACTCCCAGCGCACCAGCTCGGACGCGGCGCGTCGGGCGAGTCGCCGGGTGGCCAGCGCCCCGGCGACCGCCCCGGCCAGCACGGTGCCGGGAACGGTCCCGAGCAGGAGGAACAGCGGAGGCGCCTCGGCCAGGCCCGGGCCGGCGCCCATCCCGATGGTGGCCCGGTCGGCGAGCAGCCGGTGGGCCACCAGGCCGAGTGGCAGGCCGACGCTCGCGGCGAGCAGCCCGAGCGCGGCGCCACCGGCGGCGGCCTGTCCGACGGTCTGCCGGACGGTGAAGCCGACGGCCCGTAGTACGCCGAGGGCCCGGGACCGTTCCCGGGCCCCGCTCAGCAGTCCGGTGCCGAGGTGCGCCAGACCGACCGCGAGGAGCAGGCCGGCCATCAGCCGTACCGCCACCGTGAAGGTGCCGAGTTCGTCGGGGTCGGACGCCCGGATCCGGACGGTGGCGTCCGTGCCGAGCCGGTCCCGGAGTACGGCGGCGAGCGCCCCGGGCGTACCCTCCGGCTGGGCGCTGACCAGGAAGGCGTCGGGCGGCACCCCGGGCAGCTGCTCGGCCCGGTACAGCAGCACCTCCCCGGTGTCCTCGGTCTCGCTGTACCAGCCGACGACGGTGAGGGTGAGCGGGATGTCGTCGACCCGGACCGGCACCGTGTCGCCGACCCGCAGGTCGAGGCGGTGCAGGAGGCCGTAGCCGACCAGCGCCTCACCGGCCGCCCGCAACGGTCGACCCTCCCGGACGACAAACCCGGCGTCGTCGGGGTCGCCGCCGACCGCCCGGGACAGGAACGTCCGGTCGCCGAGAAGCGCCCGCCGGTCGGTCTGGCTGTACCAGCCCCCTACCTCCGGTATCCCGGAGAGGG
Source organism: Plantactinospora sp. B5E13 (assembly GCF_039871775.1). NCBI lineage: Bacteria > Bacillati > Actinomycetota > Actinomycetes > Micromonosporales > Micromonosporaceae > Plantactinospora > Plantactinospora sp. B5E13. The sequence continues at coordinate 132,788 of NZ_JBDPLT010000014.1, read as the reverse complement.
CCGCCACCAGCCGCTGCGGGTCGGTGCCGGACGCCGGCGCGACCACCACGTCGTACGGGTCGCCGGTGTACGCGGGTTCGGCGACGAGCCGGTCCATGGTGGCGGTGAAACCGCCGCCGACGACGAGCGCGGCGACCGCGACCGCGACCGCCCCGGCGGTCAGGGCGGTACGGCCGGGGCGGACCAGCACCGCGCCGATGCCGTACCGGACGGTGGTGCCGAGCCGGAGCCGGTCGAGCAGTCGGGCGACCCGGTCCGGGGTGACAGCCCGGGGTGGCCGGTCCCGGAGCACCTCGGAGGCGGGTTGCCGGGCGGCCCGCAGCGCCGGCAGCCCGGTCGCCACCCCGAGGATCAGGACGACGAGCACGCCGGCACCGAGCAGGGTCAGCGGTGCGATCCGGGGAGCGGGCCGACCGAGCGGGTTGGTCAGGCCGACCTGGAGGTAGGGGGCGAGCAGACTGCCGGCGATCCCGCCGGCGAGCGCCCCCGTCGTACCGAGCAGCACGATCTCACCGACCAGTCCGGCGACCAGCTGTCGTCCGGTGTACCCGACCGAGGCGAGCAGTGCGATCTCCCGCCGTCGGACGAGCAGCCGGGCGGTGGCCGTACCCGCGACCACGAACGCGGCGGCGACGAGGACGAAGAGGCCGAACCCGGCGAGCGAGGCGCCGAAGATCCGGTCCCGGATCAGGATGTCGTCCCGGGTGTCCGCCCAGGTCTGCACCCCGGTCACCTGACCGTCGGCGAGCAGCCGGGCGGCCACCGCCTCGGCGTCCGCCGGATCGGTGAGCCGGCCGACGAGCAGCGCCCCGGACCGGCCCGGGGCGGGTGACGTCGGGGTGCCGGCGGTCGGGTCGGGGGACGTCGGGGCGCCGGTGTCGGTGTCGCCCGGGGCAGGGGCGAGTCGGGACAGGGTGGCGGCGTCGACGAAGAGCCGGATCGGGTCGCAGTCGGGGTGGAAGCAGTCGGTCAGGTCGATCGCGGTACCGACCACGGTCAGCGGGTACGGCCGGCCGGCGACGGTCACCTCCACCCGGTCGCCGACCCGGATCCCGGCGTCCGTGGCGGCGGCCCGGTCGAAGACGACCTCGTCGGTGGCGCCCGGGACCGGCCAGCGTCCGGTGCGCAGCAGTGGCCGGCCGGGGCCGGCGCCCGTACCGGGGTCGGGGCCGTCGACGGTCGGCGCGCGGCCGGGCGGGTTGCCGCCGGTGGCAGCGGGGCCGGACAGGGCGTCGACCCGGGCGTCGACCGGCTCGGCGTGCAGCGCGACGGTGGCGGCGACGTACCGGACGACGGGGGAGGAGTCGGCGAGGGCCCGGTCCCGGCGGACCGTCTCCAGCGCCTCCGGGGTGCCGTAGACGACCAGGTCGGGCCGGCCCGCCTCCACGTAGAGCCGGTCCACCCGTGGACCGCCCTGGTCCCGTACCGACAGCCCGGCGACGATGCCGGCGGTGGCCAGCGCCGCGACGACGACGGCGGCCAGCGCGGTGGCCCGGTTGCCGCCCCGGACGCCGGCCAGGACGAGGCGGAGGACGGCGGCCACCGGTCAGCCGTCCAGGTCGAGCAGGTGGGCGTACGTCGGTTCGCCGGCCGGCTCGGCCAGTTTCCGTTCGTCGGCGATCCGCCCGTCGAGCATGGTGACCACCCGGTCGGCGGCGGCCGCCACCCGGTGGTCGTGGGTGACCAGCACGATGCTCTGCCCGTCGGCGTGCCGGCGCCGCAGCAGATCGAGGACAACCCCGGCGGCCGTGGAGTCCAGCGCCCCGGTCGGTTCGTCGGCGAGCAGCAGGTCAGGCCGGTGTACGACGGCCCGGGCCAGCGCCACCCGCTGCTGTTCACCGCCGGAGAGGGCGGTGGGTACCGTGTCGGCGGTGTCGGCGACCCCGAGTTCGTCGAGGACCTCCCGCGCCCGGCGTCGGGCGTCGCGGTGTCCGACACCCTGCAGCACCAGCGGCAGTTCGACGTTCCCGAGGACCGTCATCGTCGGTACGAGGCTGAGGAACTGGAACACGAAGCCGACGTGTCGGCGGCGCAGCAGGGCCCGGCCACTCTCGGAACGGTTGTCCAACCGGTGCCCGGCCAGCCACACCTCGCCCCGGTCCGGGCGGTCCAGTCCGCCGAGCAGGTGGAGCAACGTGGACTTGCCGCTGCCGCTCGGCCCGGTGACCGCGACCCAGTCACCCCGGCCGACCTCGATCGAGGCGTCCCGCAGGGCGGTCCGGTCCCGCGCCTCGTGCCGATAGGTCCGGGTCAGCCCGGCCGCGCGCAGCACCGGGTCAGCCATCGTGGCCTCCGTTCCCCGAGGTGGTCAGCTCGATCTCGGCGAGCTGTCGCTGACACGCTTCCAGCCAGCGGAGTTCGGCCTGCAGGTGCAGCGCGGTCGCCTGCACCAGCAGACCGCCGACGCTCGTGCCGCTGGTGCGGGCGGCCTGCCGGTCGAGGTCCCGCAGCGCCTGCAGGCAGCGCTGCCGGTGGTCGGTGATCACCGCCGTGGGGTCGACGTCGGGCAGCAGCACGGCGGCGAGGCGGGCGGTGACGAGTCGGAGCAGGACGTCCGGCTTCACCAGCGGGGTGTCCGAGGGCCGGGTGACCCAGTCGCGCAGTTCGGCGGCGCCGTCCTCGGTGAGCCGGTAGACCTTGCGGTCCCGCCGGTCGCCGCCGGACTCGGTGGTGTGGCTGACCAGGCCGTCGCGTTCCAGCCGGCCGAGGGTGACGTAGATCTGTCCGATGTTGACCTCGACGCCGGCGTCGGCGAACAGGTCGTCGTACCGTCGGCGCAGCTCGTACCCGTGGGCGGGCCCGGTGGCGAGCAGTCCGAGTACGACGTGTTTCATGACCGGGCCTCCGATACCGACGGGTGAAGCCTAACCGTCAGGTACGCCAGGTCGGGAGATCCGGTGGCCGGACGGACGGTGGTGGTCCGTCCGGCCGTCACAGGGTTGCCCGGTGCAACGCCCGCCTGCCGTGCTCAGTGGTCCGCGCAGCAGGGCGTCGGCTCGGGTACCTCGAACGGTCCGATCCGGCCGCCGGCCACCGGCGTGGTGACCAGTGTCAGCCGGCCTTCCGCCCACAGTGGACGTACGAAGTCCCGGGTCTCGACCAGGGTGTCCCCGGCCGGCGGCACACCACCGAGTGCGGTCACCCGCTCGATGGCGCTCGCCGCGAGCAGTTCGTCGACGCTCAGTACGCCGGTCAGCCGTGCCACACCGGGGAAGAGCACCGCCCGGCCGGACCGCCGGGTCGAGTGCTCGGCGGCGGCGTGCTCGCCGGCCACCACCAGTTCCACCGGTACGCCTGCGAGGAGCCCGGCCGGCGGTTCCCCGTCGGTGGAGAGGCTGATCGCGACGTGTGGAAAGGGGTGCTGCGTGAGATGGGTACAGGCGACCAGGCCGGGAAGGCCGAGCGGCCGCACCACCTCGTGCAGCCAGTGCTCGGCCTCCCGGACGGTCCGGTGCCCGAAGCTGAGTCCGATCACCGGTCGGGTCAGCTCGGCAGTACCCAGATCGGGTTGGCGTAGAACCACAGGTCCTTCCACGGGTCGGCGTCCCCGGCGATGTCCAGCGCCGGACCGAACGGGTCGACGTGTGCCCCCATCAGGCCGGGGGCGGTCCGGTTGCCGTCGGTGCCCCGGAGCCGGACGTAGAACGGCTGGTCGACCCGGCCAAAGGCGTAGGTGAACGAGACCCGTCCGGTGCCCTTGCCCACCTCGTACGACTTGACCACCCGGGCGGTCGGCGCGGTGAACGTGTCCCGGTCGGCGACCGGGCCGGTGACCTGGCCCGCGATCACGTCGACCCGGCCCAGCACCGGGACGAACTGCGACCAGTTCGGCGTGTTGGCCAGGTCGATGTCGATGGTCAGCTCGACCCGGGTGCCGCGCTTGACCCGCAGCACGCCGCCGAGCGGGGTGCCCGAGTCGGGCCGCCGGTCGCCGGCCACCCGGGCACGTACGTCGAGACCGCTGATCAGGCCGCCGTGGTCGACCCAGACCCGACCGGCCCGAAGCCCGTCCATGACCGCCCGGTAGCTGAACGAGGCGGCGCCGACGTGGGTACGGCTGTACTGGCCGGGCCAGTAGTCGCCGGCGTCGGTGAGCAGCGGCCCGTACACCGGGTCGTCGTGCCGGCCGTTGAGGTCGAAGTTGCTGCCCGGCCCACGCTGCGAGGTGTCCAGATAGTTGACGTGCGAGTCCGAGTTCGCGCTGATCCACCACGGCTTGCCCTCGGCGAGCAGGCTGTCCCACAGGCCACCGACGGTCGCGGTCATCCAGTCGAAGCCGCCCCAGGTGCGGTAACTCTCCAGCGGGTAGCCGGCGAACGAGTCCGCCGACGGTCCGTTGTCGTAGTAGCCGCGGTTGCGGCCGGCGGTCGGCCGGGGCAGGCCGGCCGCCTGGTGGCCCGGGGCACCCTCCATGCCGATCGCCACCGTGGGGTCGGCGTCGCGCCAGGCTCGCACCTCGTGCGGGGAGTCGATGCCGCGCCGGGCCGGGTGGTTGGCGAGGAAGAGCGCGCCGTCGACCCGGCGCCGACGGACCTGCTCGCCGAGGAACTTGATGCCGGCGATGGCGAGCGCCTCGTTGGCCGGTGACGAGCCACCGGCGTTCTTCACACTGCCGTCGTACGCGTTCTCGAACTCCTTCAGCACGGCGACCTCGTTGCGCCCCGGCGCGACGAAGACGGTGGCGTGCTCGGCGGCCGGGATGTTCCACTCCAGGCCCTGGTAGATCAGCAGGTCCTTGAGCTGTTCCCGGGCCGCGACAATGTCCGGGTTGACCTTCTCCACGCCGATCTTCGCGTGCGCCACGCTGCCGTGGTCGGTGACGACCATCCAGTCCAGACCGTGGCCGCGGGCGTGCCGGGCCTGGTCGATCACCCGGTACTGGGCGTCCGAGCTGTACTGGGTGTGGATGTGGTGGTCGCCGGCGAGCCAGTGGAAGCCGCCCTTCGGCTCCTTGTCGCCGCCGTGTCCGGTGTCGCCGCCGTTACCGTGGGCGTGCGCGAGCTCCGGCGTCGCCAGGACGGTGGCCGCGGTGCCCGCGCCGAGCAGGCCGGCGTTGCGCAGGAAACTGCGTCGGGAGCGATCGGCCGGGGAGAGTTCGGTCTCCGGTACGGTCGGGTCGAGGGCGGCGGGCAGGTCGCCGCCGACCGCGTGGTCGTGGTCGTGGTCGTGGCTGTGGTCGTGGTGGTGGTGCGGGTGGCCGTGGCCCATCGGTTGCTCCATCGACTGGCGAATCTGATCAGCTGATCAATCTCGCCTACCTCGGCAAACAACAGATGGCCTGCTCGGGGCACTTATGCGAACATGCGACCGTACTGATGGTTCGACCTGGGCCGTCGCCGCCGAGCGGTGGGCTCAGCCGATCAGGGGGCGGTGGGTACCGAGCGCCACACTGGCCGCCAGGATTCCGGCGGCGAGCAGCAGCGCCCCGACGACCAGGACGGTGTCCGCCCCGGTGAAGTGCTGCCGGCGGGCCGACGTACGCGGAACACCGGAGTCGAAGCCGCGGGCGTCCATCGCGGTGGCCAGCCGGGTGCCCCGGCGGATCGCCCCGACCAGCAGGGTGAACGCCGTCGAGCCGAACAGTCGTAGCCGGGTCGCCGGGTTGCGCCCGGCGTCCACGCCGCGGGCCCGGCGGGCCATGCTGATCATCCGCCATTCCGTGCCGAGCAACGGCACCAGCCGGAACGCGGCCAGGGCGCCGATCGCGAACCGGGGGGACACCTTGGCGTTCTGCACCAGGGCGTCGGCGAGATCGGTGGGGTCGGTGGTGGCGACGACCAGGACCGCGGGCAGCGCCACCGCGATCACCCGCAGCGCCAGTCCCAGACCGGTGCTGAGCACCCCGGTGGTCACCAGCAGCGGACCGGCGGAGACGAGGACGTCACCGGAGCGATCGGCGGCGAAGAACAGCATCGTGACGAGAATGCCGAGCGCGCTGAGCAGCAGTGGCCGGGCCCGTCGGGCCAGCAGCCGGTACGGGACGCCGAACAGCGGCGCGACCAGCAGTTCCACTCCGATGGCCAGGGCCGGGACGAACGGGTCGAGGGTGGCGAGCAGCGGCACCGAGAAGAGCAGCGCGGCGGCGAGCTTCGCCACCGGGTTGCGTCGGGCCAGCGGCGCGGCGGAGGTCGGAACCGTCGGGTACGGGATCATCGCGGCCCCCGTACCGCGGTGTCGAGGAGATCACGTTGCGGTGGGTCGAGGGTGAGGGTCCGGTCGGCCAGGGCGGCCACGAAGTCCGGGTCGTGGGTGACGGCGACGATGCCGTGTCCGGTGTCCCGCAGCCCGGCGAGCAGGTCGACGAGCTCCAGCCAGGTCCGTCGGTCCTGACCGAACGTCGGCTCGTCCAGGATCAGCAGCCGGGGCGCGGTGGCCAGCGCCGTCGCCACGCTCAGCCGCCGCGCCTGCCCACCCGAGAGGGTGTACGGGTTGGCGGCGGCCAACCGGTCCAGCCGGAGCCGGGCGAGCAGGTCGTCCACGATGGAGGTCACCTCGGCGTCGGGGCGACCGGCCCGGAGCGGGCCGAGCGCCAGTTCGGCCCGTACCGTGCCGGTGACGAACTGGTGCTCCGGGTTCTGGAAGACCGAACCGATCCGTTGCGCCAGCACCGGTGCCCGCCAGCGGTGCGGCGGGCGGCCCGCGTACCGGTCGGCCAGGGCCGGGGTGGTCCGCAGCGTGCCGGTGCCGGGGTCGAGCAGGCCGCCGAGGAGCAGCGCGAGGGTCGACTTGCCGGCTCCGTTCGGTCCGAGCACGGCGAGCGCCTCGCCGGTGCGTACGGTCAGGTCGGTCGGGGCCAGCCGCGGCGGCAGGCCGAGCCGTTCGGCGGCGAGCAGCACCGCCCCGGCCGCGGCGCCGGAGCGGCGTGGTGCCGGCGGCGGGCCGGGCACCCAGACCCCGGCGGCGGCCAGCTCGGCGCCGTGCGCGGCGAAGACCTCGGCGGGGGACCCGTCGGCCCGGATCCCGCCACCCGGCTCCAGGACGACCACCCGGTCGACCAGCGGCAGCGCCTCCGCCACCCGGTGCTCGACCAGGATCAGTGTGGTGTCGGCGTCCAACGCGGCGCCGATCGCGCCTCGGACCAGGGCGGCGCCGGCCGGATCGAGGTTGGCGGTCGGCTCGTCGAGCAGCAGCAGCCCCGGGCGTAGCGCCAGCACCCCGGCCAGGGCGAGCCGTTGCTGCTCACCGCCGGAGAGCGCGGCGGTCGGCCGGTCCACCGGGTACGGGAAACCGACCCGGTCCAGCGCCTCGGTGACCCGGGGCCAGATCTCCGCCGCCGGCACGCCCCGGTTCTCCAGGCCGAACGCCACGTCGTCCCCGGCCCGGGCCATCACCAGCTGGGTCTGCGGATCCTGGAAGACGATGCCGACCCGCTCCCGGGCCTTGCGTGGGTCCAGCCCGTCGATCTCGACGCTGCCGGTCTGCTCACCCGAGTCCTCGGCGAGCAGCCCGGCGAGCGCCGCCAGCAGGGTGCTCTTGCCGGCCCCGGAGGCGCCGAGCAGCAGGACCCGTTCGCCGTGCTCGATCCGCAGGTCGACGTCACGGACCGCCCAGGCCCGGCGCCCGGCGTGCCGCCAGCCGAAGCCGCGCAGCTCGACCGCGCTCACCAGGGCACCGTCCGTTGCGTCGTCGGGTCGACCGCGCTCACCGGGACACCGTCCGTTCCGCCGTCCGGTCGACCGGGCTCAGACCGCGGCCCGGTCCCGGCCGGCCGGGAAGCGGTCCAGTACGCCGGTCCGGGCCAGCGCCCGGGTCAGTGCCCAGCCGCCGGCACCCGCGATGATCAACGAGCTGACCACGGTGATCACGAAGAACGGCAGCCGGACCGAGGCGAAGTCGTACCCGGCGTAGTAGCGGATCTGGTCGAAGATCGCGGCGGCGAGCCCGGCCAGGGCGCCGGAGAGCACCGCGACCGGCAGCTGGAAGAAGCCGTAGCCGAAGACCAGGAAGGCCAGTTCGGCGCCGAGACCCTGGAAGAGACCCTGCAGGATGGCCATCGTGCCCCACTGGCTGCCGAGCAGCACCGAGACGAACGCGGCGAGGAACTCGCAGTACAGGGCCGCTCCAGGCCTGCGGATCACCAGGCCGCCGAGCACCCCGGGCAGCAGCCAGACGCCGTAGATGACCGCCTGGGCCGGCGGGAAGAAGGTGAAGGCCCCCTCGGTGGCGCCCCAGACCAGGTTCCAGGCCCAGAAGATGACGCCGAAGGCGACGGCGATGACCGAGGCGACGACGATGTCGACGGTGCGCCACCGTGTGCTGCCGGACTCTTTCATGTGTACTGCCTCCCAGTCGCTCGGCGATCCAGGGGCGGAACGCGCGTCACGGCCCGGGTCCCGGACCGTGACGCGGCTGGAGACGTGACCGAACTCCCTGCGCTGGCATTACCCAGATCAGGTTCGAGGGTCTGCGGGCGGGTCGGCCCACACTCTCAGCGCTGCGCGCTCCCCTGTCGGATGTGCGGTTGTTTCGCGAACGCTAGCACCGGATCCGTCTGCGCCGATAGCCACGACTAGGCTCGGGTCATGCGGATCACCGTCCGGGACCTCACCTTCGACCTGCACACCGGCGGGCCGGCGGACGGCGGGGCCGTCCTGCTGCTGCACGGCTTCCCGCAGCACGGTGGCGAATGGGACGACCTGCTGCCGACGCTGCACGCGGCCGGGCTGCGCACCCTCGTCCTGGACCAGCGGGGCTACTCGCCGCAGGCCCGGCCGACCGAGGTGTCGGCGTACCAGCTGCCCGAACTGGTCGCCGACGCGGTGGCGGTGCTCGACGCGCTCGACGTACCGTCGGCGCACGTGGTCGGGCACGACTGGGGTGCGGCGGTCGCCTGGCGGCTCGCCGCCGACCATCCGGACCGGGTCCGTACCCTGACCGCGGTCTCCGTACCGCATCCGGCCCCGTTCGGGGCCGCGATCGCGCAGGACCCGGACCAGCAGGCCCGCTCGACGTACATGCAGTTGTTCCGGCAGGCCGGCGAGGCGGAGCGGGTGCTGCTCGCGGACGACGCGGCGGCACTGCGCCGGATGCTCGGCGGGCTGCCCTCCGACCGGATCGAGCGGTACGTCGCCCCGATGCGCGAACCGGGCGCGCTGACCGCCGCGTTGAACTGGTACCGGGCGATGTCGACGGAGGCACTGGTCGGCACCGGGCCGGTGGCGGTGCCGACCACCTTCGTCTGGGGCGACACCGACATGGCGGTCGGCCCGGTCGCGGCCCGGAACTGCGCCGGGTTCGTCACCGGCGACTACCGCTTCGTGCCACTGACCGGGGTCGGGCACTGGGTTCCGGAGACGGCGGCGCAGGCGCTCGCCGACGCCGTACTGGCCCGGATCACCGACACGAGGTGAGTTTCCGGGCCGGGCGTGGCATCGTCGACACCGACGGATGATCAACGGTGGGGGCGAAGGGACGGGACCGGTGACACTGAGCGCCGAGGCTTACCTGGAGGTCGTGACCGGGCTGATGACCCGGGTCGCGACTGAGCAGCGGGACAACGTACGCCGGGCCGCCGACCTGGTCAGCGCGGCGCTGCGGGCCGGCGGGGTGGTGCACGCGTTCGGCACCGGCCACTCGGAGGCGCTCTCGATGGAGATCGCCGGCCGGGCCGGTGGACTGGTCCCGACGAACCGGATCGCCCTGCGTGACCTGGTGCTGTACGGCGGTGCGCCGGCCGACGTCCTCGGCCCGACCCTGGAGCGCGACCCCACGGTGGCCCGCCGGCTGCTGGAACTGGCTCCGGTCCAGCCGGCGGACATCTTCGTGATCGCCTCCAACTCGGGGGTGAACGGCACCATCGTCGAGTTCGCCGCCCTGGTGAAGGAGCGTGGGCACCCGCTGATCGCGATCACCTCGGCGGAGCACTCGGCCGGGGTGCCGTCCCGGCATCCGTCCGGTCGCCGACTCGGTGACCTCGCCGACGTGGTGCTGGACAACGGTGCCCCGTACGGCGACGCGACGCTACCGCTGCCCGGCGGCGGCGCGGTCGGCGCGGTCTCGTCGATCACCGCCGCGCTGCTCGCCCAGCAGATCACGGTCGAGGTGGTGGCCCGGCTGGTCGAGGCGGGGGAGACGCCGCCGGTCTACCTGTCGGCCAACATTCCCGCCGGGGACGAGCACAACAAGGTGCTGGAGGCCCGGTACGCGGGCCGGATCCGGCGCGGGGCGTGAGCGGGCGCCGGGTCCGACGTCACGGACCCGGCGCCCGAGGCCCGACACGACATGCGTGTGTGCGGCCGCTGGACTGGGCCGCGCTGGCCCTGTTCCGGCCGGATCTCGGTTCCTGAGCCGACAACCACCGTCGGCGAACCGGCAACCGCGGACCGAACCGCCCGCAGGAGCCGAACCGGCTACCACAGCCCGAACCGTCCGAAGGAGCCCAAACCGCGCGAACCGGCCTCGCGTTTCGGGTACGTCGATGCCGGGCACACTGCTCCGCACTTGATTCCGCCGGACGAACGCGGCGGTGGCAGCGGAGGTGGCCGGGTGAGCGTCGAAACCGAGAAGCAGCGCTGGCAGCGCAACTTCACCGACCTGCTCCAGGAACTGCGGGTGGCCCAGACCGGTGTCCAGATCCTCTTCGCCTTCCTGCTCACCCTGCCGTTCAGCAACGGTTTTCCCCGGGCCACCCAGTTCCAGAAGGACACCTACATCGTCGCGTTGATCGCCGCGGCCGCCGCGACCGCGCTGATCATCTCGCCGGTCGCCTTCCACCGGGCGCTCTTCCGGCAGGGGCGCAAGCCGGAACTGGTCCGGTTCGCGCACGCCGTGGCGACCGCCGGTCTGGCCTTCATGCTGATCGCGATGGTCAGCTCGGTCCTGCTGATCACGGACTTCGTCCTGCCCCGAGGGGTGGCCTTTGTGCTCAGCGGGTTGACCGGGGCCTGGTTCCTGACCTTCTGGGTCGCGTTGCCGTGGCTGCGACGCAACTGGGGTGAGCCCGACGACGAGGACGGCGACGACGAGTTTCCCGGCCGCGACGAGGTGGTCGGGGCCTGAGCCGGCCGCCCGCCGCGCCGACCCCCCGGTGTGGGGGTCTGTCGATGGAGGTGACGAGCCGGATTCGCCTGCCTGACAACGCGGGCCGGGGCCGGTAACATCCCGGAACAGAAAAGTACTACTCTCCGCGATCCATACTGGACAGTACCTATGCTCGTATGATCTGGTTTTCTCCATTGACCGATCATCCGAGGTGTCGCAGGTGGACGTCGTCTATTTGATCATCGTCATCCTGACCTCCGCGCGTCGCCGCCGACATCCCCGTCATTGACGGAGAGTTATACGCGGAACCACACCTATGGAGGCGAGAGGCGAGAATGGATCACCTGCAGGGGGGGTTGTCGACCGGGGAACCGGCGGCAGCTGTAGCGGGCCCGATCGGGGGAGCGGGGCTCGGACCAGATGGGGGCGGGACGGCGTGAGGGGGGACGGCGGCAAGGCGGCGGTACGGGTCGACACCCGGTTGGGGGACCGGGGCGAGGTCGACCTGGACGCCAGCTTCGAGGAGTTCTGCCAACAGAACTTCGTACTGGTCGAGCGTTTCCTGCTCCACCAGTGTCCGGATCCGGGCGTGGTCGAGGACGCCGTACTGGAGGCGTTTGTCGCCGCCCGGGCCGAGTGGCACGAGATCCGTGGCTACCGCAAGCCGCTGGCCTGGGTGGTGCAGACCGCCCGGCACCGGCTGCTGATCGTCCGGCGGCGCGGCGCGGCGGAACCGGGGGAGACGGTGGAGCCCGGTGGGCCGGGTACGCCGCCGGCCGGAGCGTCGGACGAGCCACCCGACGGCTCGGCCGCCGTGGCGCGGGAAGTGCTCCGGGGGTGGCTGCGACAGTTGCCGCCGCGCCAGGCGGAGGTTCTCGCACTGGCTCTCGACGGCTGGTCCGACCACGAGATCGCCCGGGTGCTCGGTGTCGCGTACCGCACCGCCCGCGGTTACCGGCGGCAGGCCCGGCGCCGGCTCCGGGAGGTCGCCGAGCGGACGGGGCACGCCGAGGGCGACGGGCGGTCGTGAACCTCGACGAGGTTCTCGCCCTGGCCGGCGATCGTGGCCTCAGCGAACTGGAACGGGCCCGGGCCCGCCGGGCGACCCGGCGGGTCCAGCAGGAGTACCAACGTGCCGAGTCTGTCGGGATCGACCCGATCAGCGATGTCGACGTACGCGATCCGCTGGCCGACGATGTCGACGAGGCGGCCCGGATCAGCCGGGCCGCCCAGTTGGCCAAGCTGGGCAGCCTGTGGTGGAACCGGTCCGACGGCGAACTGCGCTGGTCGGACGAGATGTCGCTGGTCTTCGGCTATGCGCCGGGCACGGTTCGACCGTCGGTGGGCCTGCTCGCCCGGCTGATCCATCCGGACGACCTCGCGGACGCCCGCCGGACCGTCGAGAGCGCCTGGCGGACCGAGACGGCCCGCGAGACGACCTTCCGGGTGGTCCGGCCGGACAAGGTCATCCGGTACGTCTCCGTGCTGGTCGAGATCGTCGTCGACCAGCGGAACCGCCCGTCCGGGATCGTCGCCATCGGGCAGGACGTCACCGAGGCGGAGCTGGCCCGGCAGGAGCGTGTCCGGCTGGCCCGACGTCGGGAGACCGTACGGACCGAACTGACCGCTCGGGACCCGGGCGACGAACCGCTCAGCCGGCCACGGTTCGTCGAGGAGATCGACGCCGCCCGGCGGGCCGGCCCGGGCGTACTGCTGGTGGTGGCCGTCGCCCCGGTCGGCCCGGTCCGGGCCGGAGCCCGATCGGGTTATCCCGACACCAGTGGGGTCCACCCGGTGCACCCCGACCTCGCCGGTGGTGACGACCACGACCGGCTGGACGCCGCCGTCGGCGCGGTGGTGCGGCGGGCGATCCGTCGCGGTGACCTCTGCGGCCGTACCGCGCCCGGCGAGTTCGGGGTGTTGATGCACCGGACCACGCTCGGGGCGGCCAGGGCGGTCGCCGAGGCGGTGGTCGCGGGGATTCGCCACCAGTCCTTCCTGCTCGGCCGCAACCGGCTGCGTCTGCACGCCTGGGCCGGTCTGATCCGCTATCCGGGCCGGCACGGGAGTCGGGCCCTGGACGTGCTGCTCGACGCCGAGGCCGCCTGGCGGTTGGCCCGGGTGGCCGGGGTCGACTGCGTCGCACCCGGAGAGGCGGCCGGCGGGACGGAGCGGACGGCGGGCGCCGCGCCGGTGCCACCACCTGTACACCGGTTCACCCTGCACACCCGGCCGATCCTCGACCTGCGGCTGAACCAGATCACCCGGCAGGAGATCCTGCTCCGGCTCGTCGACGAGGGTGCCGCGCGCCACCGGAAGGCGGGGCCGGCCGGGACCGCGCGACCGGTTGACGAGGCGATCCCACCACTGGACCGCTGGGTTGTCGACCATGCCGTCGAGCTGGTCGCCCGGGGCGCCCGTACCTCGCACTACCAGGTGAGTCTCTCCGACCAGTCGCCGGGCGACCCGGAACTGCTGGAGCATCTGCAACAGCAGCTGCGACGGCACGACGTCGACCCCGCCCAGTTCACCTTCGTGATCAGCGAGGCGGCGCTGACCGGAGACCTGACCAGCGCGGTGGACTTCGCGCACGGCCTGCGGCAACTCGGCTGTCAACTCGCTCTCGACGACTTCGATCCGGGACGTGCCGACGTCGACGCGCTCACGTACCTTCCGGTGGACCTGGTCCGGCTCGACGGCGAACTGACCTCCGGGCTCCACCTCTCCCGGCCGCACCGGCGGGCCGTACGGTCGGTCGTCGAGACCTGTCGGGAGTTGGGCATCCGGACGGCGGCCCAGCAGGTCCGGGAGCCGGCCATCCGGGACCTGCTCCGGGACTACGGGGTCGATTTCGCCCAGGGGTACCTGGTCGGCCGGCCCAAGCCGGTCACCGGCCCGCACCGGACGTCGTCCGCGGGCGGCGGCCCGGTCCGGCCCGATCCGGCGGTACGACCGTCGGCTGTGCCGTGGTGAACCTCGATCCCGACGAGTGGTCGACGTCATGCAACGTGGCGGGCCCCCATCGTCGTACCAGGGGTGTGACGGACCACCAGGCACGGCGGGGAGTGGGTACCGGCCCGGACACGGCGTCGCCGCAGCGGGGGCGGGGGACCGGCCGGGAGCAGTCCGGTCACGAAGAGTCATATTGTCGGTGCGGTGAGTACGTCGGCCGCCGTGGACGGCCCGTCTGGCGACACGCTCCGGACGGCCCTGCCGGCCTCCGGTCAACTAAGCCCGGGATGGCGGGAGGGCGGCTTGCCGTCGGAGGTGCCACCCTGGCCGTGGTCGCAGGCGGACTGCCCGGCGTACCGGGACGCGGACTGCCCCGCCCGGCGGCATCGCCGGAATGCCATGCAACGCCGCTACCAGCACGAATCGTCACAGGAGGCCGCGATGCACGTCGTCGAGGCGTGCCAGACGGGATGGGTGGTGCGCGCGCTGGACGACGTACGTCGGGTGGTCCGCACCTGCTTCCGGTACACGGCCTGGGGCGGCACCGTCTCGTTCGCCGTGCTCGACGACGGCCGGATGCGGGCCGAGGAGGGCCTGCTGGTGCGGGGACGATCGAGCTTCCCGGCGCACCCGAACGGTTCACCCTCTTTCTGACCGTACGTCGGGGTGATTTACTCTCGACGCTGAACGTGCCGGGTCCCATGGACGGGTGGCAGGTGTACGAGACGGCGGAGAAGTTGGTGGATCTTCTTGGCTAGCCGGTCGCGGCGGCGAGGTGTCGGTCGTAGGGAAATCCTTCTCTCGGGTGCCACGGCGCTACTGGGAGTCGGTGTTGTCGGTAGCGGGCTGACCCGGTGGTGGGAGGACGGCGCCAGCGGTACGTCCGGGCCGCCGCTCCCGCCACCGACCCCGCCCACCCCGACTCCCGACTATCGGGGCATCGCCCGATCGAAGATCGAGAAGTACCTGCGGGACGCGGGCGACCGGGTCACCGTCGCGGCACGCGACCAGGTGACCGGCCTGGAGGTCACGGTCGGCAACCGGCGCTTCCAGACCGCCAGCATCGTCAAGGTCGACATTCTTGCCGCGTTGCTGCTGCGCCGTCAGGAGCAGGACCGGGCGTTGACCCGGTCCGAGCGGCAACTCGCCCGCGCGATGATCACGCTCAGCGACAACAACGCCACGACCGGTTTGTATCAGGCCATCGGCTACCGTACCGGGCTCACCGCGGCGAACAAGACCCTCGGCCTGAAGGAGACGAAGCCGAACGCGAGTTGGGGGATGACCACCACCACCGCGGCCGACCAGCTCCGGCTGTTGAAGGCGATCATGGATCCGGAGGGTCCGCTGACCGAGGAGAGCCGCAGCTACCTGCTCGACCTGATGGGGGACGTCGACGAGACCCAGGACTGGGGGATCACCGCGGCCGCCACCGAGGACGCCACGGCGAGCTACGTCAAGAACGGCTGGGACACCATCGACGTCGACAACGGGCTCTGGCAGGTCAACAGCATCGGCCGGATCACCGAACCGGACCGGGACTGGCTGGTCGTCGTACTCTCCGGTCACCACAAGAGCCAGCAGAACGGCATCAAGCTGGTGGAACGGGTGGCGAAGTACACCCTGAACCAGTTGCGGGCCATCCCGGCACCCGAGGACTCCACGCACTGAACCGCCGCCGGAGCGGCCGGCTGCTCCGCCTGCCCGTTTGGGCGCCGTCGGGCTGGCTGTTTCGGCCGCGCCGCCTGCGTGGCGTGGGTCGGTGATGGCGTGGGTCGGTGACGGCGTAGGTCAGACCCGGTGGCAGGCTGCTTGTCATGATGGAATCGGATCCGAAGGCGGACCTGCACCTTTACCTCCAGGGTGCCCGTGACGCGCTGCTGTGGAAGCTCGACGGCCTCGCCGAGTACGACATCCGTCGCCCGTTGACCCCGACCGGCACCAACCTGTTGGGCTTGGTCAAGCACGCGGCCACGGTCGAGGCGGGTTACTTCGGGGACTGCTTCGGACGGCCGTTCGCCGAGTCGTTGCCGTGGCTGACCGACCACACCGAGCCGAACGGGGACATGTGGGCCACCGCCGACGAGTCACGGGAGTGGATCGTCGGGCTCTACCGGCGGGTGTGGGCACACGCGGATACGACGATCAACACCCTCGGCCTGGACGCCGTCGGTCGGGTGGCGTGGTGGCCGAAGGACCGCAACGAGGTCACACTGCACCGGATCCTGGTGCACGTGGTCGCCGAGACGCAGCGGCACGCCGGCCACGCGGACATCGTCCGGGAGTTGGTCGACGGGAAGGCGGGGATGCTGCAGGAAGCCAGCAACCTGCCGGCGGTCGGCCCGGCGTGGTGGGTGGAGTACCGCCGGCGGGTGCAGTACGCGGCCGAGCAGGTGCGTGACGCCTGAACCGGCATGATCGGCTTCCTGTCGGACCGGTCGACATGTCCAAAGTGGCGAGGTTTCCCCCGTACCGGCATAACGCTAGCTACCGCCGGGTAACAAGCCGGAGTAGCGTTTGTTCCTACTGCTTGCAGGCGTTAACAGGGGGCCTTCCTCGACCAGAAGCGTTGGCAGGGCCCTTCCTTACACGTCAGGGGGTGTGCCGTGACCACGACGCAGCACAACACGTCGGCGGCGGGAGAGCCCGACAGCTCTGGGACGGCGGCGGAGACCGCCGTCACTCCGGCCGCCGGCGGCGACGGGATCGGACCGTTGCCCACGGAGGTCGGCTCGTCGCCCCGGGAGGGCGTTCAGGTCTCCGAACGGGAGGCCCGGCAGGTCGCCGAGGCGGCCCGGGAGTCGGAGTGGCGCAAGCCGAGCTTCGGCAAGGAGTTGTTCCTCGGCCGGTTCCGGCTCGACCTGATCGAACCGTGGCCCCGATCCGACCCGGAGCGGGCGGCGAAGGCGGAGGAGTTCCTCGGCCGCCTCGACGCGTACGTCCGGTCCGAGGTGGATGGCGCGGCGATCGAGCGGGACGCCCGGATCCCCGACGAGGTGTTCCAGGGACTGGCCCGGCTCGGCGCCTTCGGGATGAAGATCGACGAGAGGTACGGCGGCCTCGGGCTGTCGCATCTGCACTACTGCCGGGCGTTGATGCTGGCCGGGTCGGCGAGCCCGGCGATCGGCGCACTGCTCTCCGCACACCAGTCGATCGGCGTGCCACAGCCGTTGAAGATGTTCGGCAGCGAGGAGCAGAAGCAGCGCTTCCTGCCCCGGCTCGCCGCCGGCGAGGTGTCGGCGTTCCTGCTCACCGAACCCGACGTCGGCTCGGACCCGGCCCGGCTCGGCAGCACCGCCGAACCGACCGGTGACGGCGCCGGCTACCGGCTCAACGGCGTCAAGCTCTGGGCCACCAACGGCACGGTGGCGAACCTGCTGGTGGTGATGGCCCGGGTGCCGAAGACGGCGGACCGGCGGGGCGGGATCACCGCGTTCGTCGTCGAGGCCGACTCGCCGGGGATCACCGTCGAGCGGCGCAACAGCTTCCTCGGGCTGCGTGGGCTGGAGAACAGCGTCACCCGGTTCCACGACGTCTTCGTACCGGCCGAGAACGTCATTGGCGGCGAGGGCAAGGGCCTGCGGATCGCGCTGAGCACGCTGAACACCGGACGACTGTCGCTGCCGGCGATGTGTGTCGGGGCCGGCAAGTGGGCGTTGAACGTGGCCCGGGAGTGGGCCGCCGAGCGGGTGCAGTGGGGTCGGCCGGTCGGCGAACACGAGGCGGTGGCGGGCAAACTCGCGTTCATCGCCGCGACGACGTACGGCATGGAGACCATGCTCGACCTCTGCTGCCTGCTCGCCGACGACGACACCAACGACATCCGGATCGAGGCGGCGCTGGTCAAGCTCTACGCCAGCGAGATGGCCTGGCGGATCGTGGACGACCTGGTCCAGATCCGGGGCGGCCGCGGCTACGAGACCGCCGAGTCGCTGGCCGCCCGGGGCGAACGTCCGGTCGCGGTCGAGCAGTTGCTGCGTGACCTCCGGATCAACCGGATCTTCGAGGGATCCACCGAGATCATGCACCTGCTGATCGCCCGGGAGGCGGTCGACGCCCACCTCTCCGTCGCCGGCGACATCATCGACCCCGCCGCCGAACTGGGTCGCAAGGTCCGAGCCGGGGCGAAGGCCGGCGTCTTCTACGCGAAGTGGCTGCCGACCCTCGCGGTCGGGCGCGGCCAGAACCCCACCGGGTACGCCGACTACGGCCCGCTCGCCGGGCACCTGCGGCAGGTCGAACGCGCCTCCCGCAAACTGGCCCGGTCCATGTTCTACGCGATGTCCCGCTGGCAGGGAAAAATGGAACGCAAGCAGGCGTTCCTGGGCCGGATCGTCGACATCGGCGCCGAACTGTTCGCGATGTCGGCGGTCTGCGTACGAGCACACGCCGAACGGGAGAGCCGGCCCGAGGGTGTCGAACTGGCCGACCTGTTCTGCCGGCAGGCCGAGGTACGGGTCGGTGCGCTGTTCCGGGCCCTGTGGGAGAACACCGACCCGGTCGACGGTTCGGCGGCGAAGCGGATCCTCGCCGGCCGGTACGCCTTCCTCGAGGACGGCATCGTCACCCCGGAGGCGGACCAGCCCTGGGTGACCACCTGGCAGCCCGGTCTGTCGGAGACCGAGGACGTACGCCGCCGGATCCCGCCGCCCGACCAGGAGAGGTGAACGGAGGGGGCCGGAAACCGGCCCCCTCCGCAAGGGTCAACCCGCGACCAGGAAGGTCCACTCACGCGCGGGTGTCAGGGTGCCGTCCGCACGGCGGCCCCGCACGGTGAGGACGTTCTCGCCGACCCGGTCGGGCGTCAGGAGCAGTTGGCCGGAGTTGCCACCGCCCGCCGGAGTGGTGATCTCGGGCCCACCGTTGAGCTGGACCACGAACTCGCTCAGATCGTCAAAGTCGGACTGGAACCAGAAGACGTCCTCCACACCGACGCCGCCGGCCGGCCACTCCGGGTTGTAGAACCCGGCGGAGACGTAGGGACGGCGGTCGGACACCCGGACGGTCCCGCCCGCCCACTCGGACGTGCTGCCGTCGGCCAGCACACTGCGGATCGCCAGGTCCATCCAGTACGGGTCGACGGGGGTCCAGGTCAACGTCGCCCCGCCGTCGACCTCGGCCGACAGACTCTCCAGCGGTTGGTCCCAGTTGAGCCGGTACTCGTACCGGACAACGCCGGGCCGACCGGGAGCGATGTCCAGGACGAACGGCTCACCGACCGTGGCGTTGAACCAGACACCGTCGTAGGTCGAGGACGTCAAGCGCGGGGCGTCGGTCACCTGGACCGTCTCCGTCCAGGTGCCGGCCAGCCCGGTGGCGGTGTAGCTGCTCACCGACACCGTGGTGAACCCCGATGCGGTGAAGAGGATCTCCGCCGTCGCCGTGCCGTCGGCAGACGCGGGGACACTCACCTCCGCGCTGTCGCCGATCCGGTAGCGGTACTCGACCACCCCGTCCACCCCTGGTGCCATGGTCAGCCTGCTGGGCAGGTCGACTCCGCCCATTTCCACGATCACGCTGGGCGAGGTGTTCCGGACATGGAACTCGTACCTGACCTCCTGCGACCGGTTGCCGGTCCGGTCGATGCTGACGACGTAGAGCAGGTTGGTTCCGTAGTGCTGTGGCGTCACCTCGAGTTCGACTCCCGCCCCCATCTCGGGTGCGGCCACCTCCACGACCGGGTCGCTGAATCCCCACCGGTAGAGGATGACGTCGTCCGAGCCGTTCGGATCGATCCGGAACTTTCCGGGGATTCCGACACCGCCGTGCTGCTTGCCGTCGTCCGGATAGTCCTGGGAAGTCACCAGTGGACGTGCCGGGGGGCGCCGGTCGACGTGGAAATAGCAGGTGGGCGACCAGGCCGAAGTGTCGTATCCGTCGTTTGACCGGGCGGCCCAGCCGTAGCGCCCCTCGGGAAGCGGGTTCTCGGCCGGCGGTTGGTACCGAACGCTGCCGACGAACTGACTGGCTCTGGTGACCTCCTGGCGTGCCGACTCGTCGTCGACCGGCCACCAGGCGAACGTCGCGTCGATCTGGTCGTGTGCCCCGTCCGCGTCCGCGAAGTTCGCGTTGAACGTCGGGTTGGCACCGACGAAGATCGGCGCGTCCGCGGTTCCGCAGCCGGACGTACGGAAGGAGGCGACGCTGAGCTCGTTCGGGATCGCGGGTGGCGTGTTGGCGGTCACCGACAGGTTGAGATCCGACCGGAACCGGCGGCCCAGATCCGCCCGGCGCTCGGCGGGGCCGGCGATGCGGAGCCCGAAGGTGATCTCCGAACGGCCATCGGCCAGCGCCGCCCGTATCTCGGCGGCGATGTCGAAGTAATGGCTGGGGGACGAACAGTCCTGCCCACCCCCGAGGGTGACGGTACCGACCCGGTGCAGCTGGGCCGGCGGTGTCCGCCACGTCGTTCCGTCGGTGACCGGACCGGTCCGCCAGAGTTCGACCGGCGCGGATGCGGCGCAGTCCTCCGCCTCGGTCTCCCAGAGGGCGAAGTCGGCCTCCTGGATCGTTTTGCCCTCGAAGCGGGACAGGTCATACGTGAAGTACGCGCGGGACGTGTGCCGGTCCCCCGTGGCATCCCGCCAGGTGCCCACGGGGGCGGCTTCGCTGCTGTTGACAAAGGACTGTTGGGGCCGCTCGGCATCGATGTACGCCCACGTCATACGCGGGGCGGGGGACGCATGACCCCCGGCAACGGCTGGAGTGGCCGGCACCGCGAGGATTCCGAGTACGGCGAGAGTGGCGGATGAGGCTGCCAGCAGGCGCTGACGCATTGTCCCTCCCGGATCGTCACCGGCGGGGGGTCCGCCGATGTTGATCGGGAGCGTACTGACCGGCGGTGACAACGACCGCCGGATTACGGATCACCAGATCCAGAACTCCTTCGGGGCGGTGAGCGGGGCCAGGGTCTCCCACAGTTCCTCGGGAATGTCCCAGGTGGCCAGTCGGGCGGTCTCGGCGATCCGCTCCGGCCGGGACACCCCGACGATGGTGGAGGTGATCCGCGGGTCCCGCAGCGAGAACTGGAGCGCCGCCGCGGCCAGCGGTACGCCGTGCGTGGCGCACGCCTCCTCCATCGCCCGGATCCGGCGCAGCACCTCCTCGTCGGCCTGCCGGTAGGCGTACTTGGTGAACTGCGCCGGACCCTTCGCCAGGATGCCGCTGCCGAACGGTGCCGCGTTGACCACACCGACGCCGAGCGAGACCGCCTCGTCGAGCAGGTCCCCGGCCGACCGGTCCACCAGGGTCCACCGGTTGTGCGTGATCAGCGCCGAGAAGTGTCCGGTACGCAGGTACTCCGCCATCAGTGCCACCGGACCGCCGGCCACCCCGAGCTGCCCGACGATCCCCTCCCGCTGCAGCTCCAGCAACGTCTCCACCGGGCCACCCGGGGCCATCCCCTCCGCGAAGCTGATGTGCTCGGGGTCGTGCAGGTAGACCAGCGGCAGGTGGTCCAGGCCGAGCCGTTCCAGGCTCCCCTCGGCGGACCGGCGTACCTGCTCGCCGGAGAAGTCGCCGGTGGTGAAGTCCCGGTCGACCTTGGTAGCCAGGACAAAACCCTCCGGCACACCGCCGATCCGGCGCAGTGCCGCGCCGATCCGCCGTTCGCTTTCACCGTCGCTGTAGCCGGCGGCGGTGTCGAGGAAGTTGAACGGGCCGGTGAGGGCGGCGAGTGCGGTCTGTGTGCCGCGTTCGGCGCTGACGTCGTACCCGAAGAGGGCGGGCATGCTGCCCAGGGGGCCGCCGCCGACGCAGACCGGGGTGACCGCCAGGCCGGTCGAGCCGAGCGGGCGGCGGGGAAAGTCGTCGGGGGTGCGGGTCAGGTCGGTCACTGCTCTCCTCGCCAGGTCCGGGCTGTTCGGTACGACGGCGCGCGTCCGCCTCCTCGTTTGACGATCATGGCATGAATCCGTCGTGCCGCTGGCGACAAACGGCACCGGCGGCGGTACCGACGCCAGGTCAGCGACGTGCCGGGGTGGGCCGCAGGCCGAGCGTGCGCAGTTCGAGCGCGGCCAGCGCCTCGACGGTGGCGTCGTCGCCGCGCCGCCACGCCTGCGCGACGTCCGGGTCGATCCGGGTCAGCCGGCCCAACGGCTGGGTGGCCAGCGCACGCAGCGCCAGCAGGTCCCGGCCGGCCGGCGCAGACCGCAACGCCCGGGCGGCGGCGGCCCGACGCATCCAGCGCAGCCGCAGCGGCAGCCAACCGAACAGCACCAGCCCGAGCGGGAACACCAGCAGCGCCAACGACAGTGCCAGCGCCAGGTCGCCGACGAGTTCCTGCTGGTCACGTCCGGCGTCGGCCATCGCCCGGGCGGCGTCGGCGGCCCGTTCGAACGGGGCGGTCAGCTCGTCACCGACCACCGGGACCCGGCCGACCTTGCCGCCCGCGTCGGCGAGGTTGTCGGCCAACCCGCCGCCCGCCCCCTCCAGCTTCTGTCCGGGTACGGCGAGCCGCTGCACCAGGTCGTGCAGCCACATCGCGGCCCGGATCCAGAGGTAGACCCAGACGACGACGAGCAGGTCGGTGAGGAGTTGGCGGGCGGCGGTCGGGACACGGTCGGCATAGATCCTCATGCCGCCCAGGGTGGCTCACGTTACCGGTTCGCGCACTCCCGGCAGGTGCCGAAGATCTCCAGGGTGTGGCTGACGTCGGTGAACTGGTGTTTGGCGGCGACCCGTTCGGCCCAGCTCTCCACCGCCGGCCCCTCCACCTCGACGGTCCGGCCACAGGCCCGGCAGACCAGGTGGTGGTGGTGCCCCTCGCTGCACCGCCGGTAGAGGTGCTCGCCGCCCGGCGGGCGCATCACGTCGATCTCGCCCGCGTCCGCCAGCCCCTGCAGGGTGCGGTAGACCGTGGTCAGACCCACCCGCTCGCCGCGACTGCGCAACATCGCGTGCAGATCCTGGGCGCTGTGGAAACCTTCGACCTCGGCGAGCAGCGCACTGACCGCGCTGCGCTGCCGGGTGTTGCGGACCGCGGTGCCGCCCTCTGCCCCCGTCATCTCGCCCTCCTGCCGGAGTGTTCCACTCACGATGCCTCCCCGGAGTGGCTGACCGCGTCCGCCACGATATGCGCGATGTGCTCGTCGACCAAGGAGTAGGCAATTTCCCGACCGCGTCGGGAACCGCGTACCACCCCGGCGCCGCGTAGCACCCGCAGGTGCTGGGAGACCAGCGGCTGCGGCGCGCCGAGCTGTTCGACCAGTTCGTGGACGCAGCGCTCCCCGTTCGCCAGTTCGCTGACGATGGCCAGCCGGATCGGGGCGGACAGGGCACGAAGCAGCTCTCCGGCGCCGGCGTAGGCCTCGTAGGCGTTCGTGCTCGTCACCCCGTAACGGTAACCAATTCTACCGGTGGGCCGTCGCGTGGTCGGGCCGGTCAAGGTCAACCGGTGGGGCAGCCGGGGCGGGGGCCGGTTCGAGGACCACGTCGCACGGCTCGACCGCCGGCGCCCGACCGGACGGCACCGCCCGCCGCCGCCCCAGCGCCCGGCGAACCGCCGTACCGACCGCGGCCAGCAGGAAGATGGCGATCGCCAGGATCACGATGGTCGCCCCGAGCGCGGTGTTCGCGGTCCCGGCCAGCCACACCCCGGATCCGGAGGCGACCAGGCCGATCCCCATCGCGGTCACCATGGTGGCGACAAAACCCCGGGAGAAGAGCTGCGCGGTGGCGACCGGCACCACCATCAGAGCGCTGACCAGCAGCAGCCCGACCGCCCGCATCGAGATCGTGACGGTCACCGCCGTGGTCACCGCGAGCAGCAGGTTGAGGGCCCGGACCGGCAGGCCGGAGACCCGGGCGTACTCCTCGTCGTGTGAGATCGCGAAGAGCGCCGGACGCAGCACCAGCATGGTCGTCAGCACCACCACCGCCAGGACCACGATGACCGTCAGATCCTGCGGCGACGTCGTGGTCAGCGACCCGAAGAGGTACGCCATCAGGTTCGCGTTGCTCCGGCTGCCAGAAAGCCCGACCAGCATCACCCCGCCGGCGATGCCGCCGTAGAACATCAACGCGAGCGCGACGTCCCCCGAGGTGCGGCCGCGTTCCCGGATCAGTTCGATGGCGACCGCCGCGACCGCGGACACCAGGACCGCCATCAGCACCGGGGAGGTGTTGAACAGCAGCCCGACCCCGACACCGGTAAGCGCCACATGGCCGACCCCGTCGCCGATCAACGACATCCGCCGCTGCACCAGATAGATCCCGAGCGCCGGGGCGGTCAGCCCGATCACCAGCGCCCCGACCAGGGCACGGATCATGAAGTCGTACTGGAACAGGCTCATGCCACCTCCTCGCTGCGCTCGCTCATGCCGGTGCTCCCCAGATCCCCACCGGGTCGTCCGGCGCGTGCGGGTGGACGTGCTCGTGACCGGGCGCCGCGTGATGCCCGGCCGGTTCCGGCACCGGGCCGTCGTGCGCGATCTTCCCCTCGTGTACGACCACCGCCCGTGTGATCACCGTGGCCAGCGGCCCGAGTTCGTGGGCGACCAGCAGCACCGTCCCGCCATCGGCGACGAACCCGCGCAGCGCCTCGGCGAAGGCGTCCTGGCTCGCCGAGTCGACCCCGGCGGTCGGCTCGTCGAGGACGAGCAGCTCCGGCTGCCCGGCCAGGGCCCGGGCGATCAGGGTCCGCTGCTGCTGACCGCCGGAGAGGGTGGTCACCGGGTCGCCGGCCCGGTCGCTCAGCCCGACCGCCCGAAGCGCCTCGGCGACCGCCCGTCGATCGGCGGCTCCGGCCGGGCGCAGTACGCCCCGACGGGCCAGCCGGCCGGCGGCGACGACCTCGGCCACGGTGGCCGGTACGGCGCTGCCGGCGCCGAGCCGCTGCGGGACGTACCCGATCCGCCGCCACTGCCGGAACCGGCGCTGCGGGGTGCCGAAGAGCGAGACCGTGCCGGCGTTCAGCGGTACCAGGCCGAGGATCGCCCGGATCAGGGTCGACTTGCCGGAGCCGTTGGCGCCGAGTACCGCGACGACCTCGCCGGGGGCCACGGTGAGGGAGATGTCCCGGAGTACGGGACGCTCGTCGTAGGCGACCGCCCCATGTTCGACCGTGATGACCGGTTCCGTCATGTCCCCACCTCGCTCCGCTCGGTCATGAGCATCCCAACGCCGTCCTGATCGCACCCAGGTTGTCCCGCATGACCGAGAGGTAGTCACCGGTGCTGCCCGGCTGCAGGCCCTCGATCGGGTCCAGTACGGCGGTCTTCGCGCCGATCTCCCTGGCCACCGTCTCGGCGACCTTGGGGCTGACCAGGGTCTCGAAGAAGATCGTGGTGGCCTGGTGTTCCCGGGCCTCGGCGGCGATCTCGGCCAGGCGGGCGGCCGGCGGATCGGCCTCCGGGCTCAGCCCGCTGAGCCCGATCTGTTCCAGGTGGTAGCGCTCGGCCAGGTATGCGAAGGCGGTGTGGCTGGTCACCAGTTCACGCCGCTGGCAGGTCTGCAGGCCCTTGGCGTACTCGGAATCGAGGGTCTCCAGGTCGGCGCGGAGGGCGCGGGCCCGGGCGGTGAAGTCGGCGGCCCGGTCCGGGTCCGCCGCGCCGAGTTCCTCGGCCAGCCGGTCGCCGATCGTGGCGAGCCGGGTCGGGTCGAGCCAGACGTGCGGGTCCTTCTGGCCGGCCGCCTCCTCGTGTTCCTCGCCCGCTCCCTCACCCTCGTGTTCGCCGTCACCCTCGTGCTCGTGGCCCCCGGCGGTGGCATCCAGCAGGGGCTGCACGGTTCCCACGTCGAAGGCCCGGTCGCCGGCCTGCTGCTCGACGGCCTCGTCCACGGCGGGCTGGAAACCGGCGAGATAGGCCACCAGGTCAGCGTCGCTGATCTGGCCGACCTGGCCGGGGTTGAGTTCGAGGTCGTGTGGTTCGGCACCGGGCTTGACGAGGTTGGTCACCCGGACGGCGTCTCCGCCGATCCGCTCCGCGACGAACTGCAGGGGATAGAAGGCGGCGACGACGTCGACCCGGTCGGGGTCGTTGCCGGAGCCGTCGTCGGCGCAGGCCGTGGCGGTGGCCAGGGCGAGCAGGCCGGCGGCGGCGAGGGCGACGGTACGGGGAGCAGAGCGGATCAGCATGTCATCCACTCTCCGCGACAATGAGAATGATTGTCAAAAACGCATGCTTGCATGAGAACGTCTCAGGTTTGGTCGGGCCGACGGATCATGCACTCGGGTTGATCGACCAAACGCTCGGGCTGGTGGTTCATCCGCTCAGACGATCTTCATCAGGGCGAATGCGACCAGCAGCGTCAGCAGCACCAGCCGGACCAACCGGGTGCCCGGAGTCTGCACCGGCCAGCTCGTCACGAGCAGGACGCCGAGCAACCCCGCGAGCGCCAGCAGCAGCACCCCGCCGACGATCCCCGGAGCGAAGAGGGCGACCAGGACGAGCGTCAACGCGACGAGGAACACGGTGGTCGGACCGACCCGGGCCAGGCGGGTCACCAGGACGCGCTGCGTACGCTGCATCCCACAGACTCTACGAGATCTCGATGCTCCGACCGGCGTGCTGTCACCGATGACACCATCCGCGGCTTTTCGGTCGGCGGCTCAGCCGAGGAGGGCACAGGTGCTCGTCACAAACCGGTTCGTGGTGGCGGAGGAGGCGGCGGTCGGGTTCACCGAGCGGGCGCACGCCGCGCTGGCCGTACTCGCCGCCCGGCCGGGCTACCGCCGGGGTGAACTGCTGCGGGCCCTCGACGACCCCACGCACTGGTGCCTGGTCACCGAGTGGGAGTCGGTCGGCACCTACCGGCGCGCCCTGGGCGCCTTCGATGTCAAGATCCACGCGACCCCGCTGCTCGCCGAGTCACTCGACGAGCCGTCCGCGTACGAGACGCTGGCCAGCGCCGAGCCGGATGGTCCGGTGCAGGTGGCCCGCAGCGACCGTGCCGCTGACCCCAGCCGGTGACAGACCGGGCACTACGCTTGCCGGCATGACCTTTCCCGGACCGCCCGGTGGTTCCGCGTCGTCGCCGACGGCCGGTGAAGCCGGATCTTCGCCGGCCGGCTCCGGCGCCGCCCGACCGCCGGTCGAACCTGGCCCCTTGCCGCCGGCCGGGCTCGGCAATCCGCCGGGCGTGTCGGGCGCCGGCGTCGCGGGGGTGTCACCGGGCGTTCCCGGGTCGCCCGTTCTGACCGGGCCGGGCGGGATCTCCTCGGCGCTGCCCGGGTCGCCCGTTCTGACCGGTCCGGGGCCTGTCCCGCCCGGCGTACCTGGGCCACCGCCCGGCCCGGGCGCCGTGCCGCCGTTCGCCGCACCGCCGACCGAGGGGCGCACGGTACGGCTGTGGCTCGGCATCGGGGTCGCCGCTCTCGCCGTGCTGCTGGTCTGCGGTGGTGGCGGTGCCGCGCTGATCGGGTTGCTGGTCTCCAGCACCGAGGCGGTCAACGAACAGGCCAGGGCGGTCGTCACCGACTATCTCGACGCCATCGAGGACGACCAGTTCAACCAGGCGTACAACCTGCTCTGCGACTCCACCAAGCAGCGGGAGTCACCGGCGGAGTTCGCCCGCCGGGTGGGAGCCGAGCCGGAGATCGCCTCGTTCCAGGTCGGTGACGTGCTGGTGGGCAACGACCTGCGGGTGCCGGTGGACGTGACCTACGTCCAGGGCGGCCAGGACCAGCTTCACGTCCTGCTCGAACAGGACCCGGTCGACGGTCTGGCGATCTGCGAGATCGGCTAGGAGGGCGTCGGGCGCGGAACCTGTCCCGGGTCACGCCGGGTTGGTGGAGTAATCTGCTGGACCTGGGTGGGGTGCGGAGTCGTACGGTTGTGCACACGTTGCCCGATCCGCCACCGTTACCGACCACCGTCGGCAACGGTCGGGCCGGCCTCGCCGTACCGACCGCTGTCCCGCCGAGCCCTTCCGAACCCGTTGACCGAACCGTTCCGATTCTGTCCCCGCCGGCCGCCAGCCGGTGTAGGAGGTAACCATGCCAGCCGACCGTATCGACGCCATCGTCAGTCTCGCCAAGCGTCGAGGCTTCGTCTACCCGTCCAGCGAGATCTACGGGGGCACCCGGTCAGCCTGGGACTACGGTCCGCTCGGCGTGGAACTGAAGGAGAACGTCCGCCGGCAGTGGTGGCGGACCATGGTCCAGCAGCGTGACGACATCGTCGGCCTGGACTCGGCGGTCATCCTCGCCCGGGACGTCTGGGCCGCCTCCGGCCACCTCGACGCGTTCGTCGACCCGCTGACCGAGTGTCAGTCCTGCCACAAGCGGTTCCGGGCCGACCACCTCGAGGAGGCGTACGAGGAGAAGCACGGCCAGCCGCCGGCCTCGCTCGCCGAACTCAACTGCCCGAACTGCGGCAACAAGGGCACCTTCACCCAGCCGCGGATGTTCAACGGCCTGATGAAGACCTACCTCGGCCCGGTGGAGAGCGACGAGGGCATGCACTACCTGCGGCCGGAAACCGCCCAGGGCATCTTCATCAACTACAACAACGTGGCCGCCTCGGCGCGGAAGAAGCCGCCGTTCGGCATCGCCCAGGTCGGCAAGTCGTTCCGCAACGAGATCACCCCGGGTAACTTCATCTTCCGGACCCGCGAGTTCGAGCAGATGGAGATGGAGTTCTTCGTCGAGCCCGGCACCGACGAGGAATGGCACGAGTACTGGCTGCGGGAGCGCTGGAACTGGTATCTCGACCTCGGCCTCTCCGAGCAGAACCTGCGCTTCTACGAGCACCCGCAGAACAAGCTCTCGCACTACTCGAAGCGGACCGTGGACATCGAGTACCGGTTCCAGTTCGGCGGCACCGAGTTCTCCGAACTCGAGGGCATCGCCAACCGGACCGACTTCGACCTCTCCACGCACAGCAAGCACTCCGGCGTCGACCTGTCGTACTTCGACCAGGAGAAGGGCGAGCGTTGGGTGCCGTACGTGATCGAGCCGGCCGCCGGCCTCACCCGGGCCGTACTCGCGTTCCTGCTCGAGGCGTACGACGAGGACCAGGCGCCGAACACCAAGGGCGGGATGGAGACCCGCCGGGTGCTGCGGTTCGACCCCCGGCTGGCCCCGGTCAAGGTCGCCGTGCTGCCGCTGTCCCGCAACGAGGCCCTCTCGCCGAAGGCGAAGGACCTGGCCGCCACCCTACGCAAGCGCTGGGTTGTCGAGTACGACGAGACGCAGGCGATCGGCAAGCGCTACCGCCGGCAGGACGAGATCGGCACGCCCTACTGCGTGACGGTCGACTTCGACACCCTCGAGGACAATGCGGTCACCGTCCGCGATCGGGACAGCATGACCCAGGAGCGGGTCTCCCTCGACCAGGTCGAGCGCTACCTGATCGAGCGCCTCCCCGGCTGCTGAGCGGTACGGAGGGCCCCTTCCCGTCGCCGGACGACGGTAGCCGGGCGGGGTGGGAAGGGGCCTCTCTCACACGAAGAGCGACAGCGGGAGCCCGTTCCCTACACTTCAGGGCGTGACCGCCAGCCCCGCCGCCGCTCCGCCGAGTCCCGTACCGGGGCCGTTGACGCTCGGACCACACACGGTGTGGCCCCCGGTGGTGCTCGCGCCGATGGCGGGGATCACGAATGTCGCCTTTCGGCAGCTCTGTCGGGAACAGGGTGGCGGCCTCTACGTCTGCGAGATGGTGACCACCCGGGCGCTTGTCGAGCGCAACCCGAAGACGCTGCGGATGGTGGCGTTCGGCGACGGTGAGCGGCCGCGCAGCCTGCAGCTCTACGGCATCGACCCGGAGGTGACCGCCGCCGCGGTGCGGATGGCGGTCGAGGAGGATCTGGCCGACCACATCGACCTGAACTTCGGCTGCCCGGTGCCGAAGGTCACCCGCAAGGGCGGGGGAGCGGCACTGCCCTGGCGGCGCCGGCTCTTCGCCCGGATCGTCGGGTCGGCGGTACGGGCGGCGGCGCCCGCCGGGGTCCCGGTCACCGTCAAGATGCGCAAGGGGATCGACGACGACCACCTGACGTACGTCGAGGCGGGGCTCGCCGCCCAGGACGCCGGCGTCGCGGCGGTCGCCCTGCACGCCCGTACGGCGGCCCAACGGTATTCGGGCACCGCCGACTGGGACGCGATCGGCGCTCTCAAGCAGGCGCTGGACGTGCCGGTGCTGGGCAACGGCGACGTCTGGGAGGCCGACGACGCGCTGCGGATGGTGGCGCAGACCGGGGCGGACGGGGTGGTGGTCGGCCGGGGCTGCCTGGGCCGGCCGTGGCTCTTCGCCGACCTGGCGGCGGCGTTCGACGGCCGACCGCAGCGGCGGCTGCCGAGCCTGGGGGAGGTGGCGGCGACCATGCGCCGGCACGCCGAACTGCTTGTCGACTGGTACGCCGACGGCGGCCGGAATACCCACGGCGAGCGGGACGGCTGTGTCGACTTCCGTAAGCACGTCGCCTGGTATCTCAAGGGCTTTCCGGTCGGCGGCGAACTGCGGCGTGCCCTGGCGATGGTGAACGGCCTGGCCGAGTTGGACGACCTGCTGGGCAAGCTGGACGTGGCCGAGCCGTTCCCGGTGCAGACGCTGGGGCAGCCGCGCGGCCGGACGAACTCGCCGGGCAGGGTGGTCCTGCCGGACGGCTGGCTGGCCGACCGGGACAGCGCCGAGGTGCCGACCGGCGCGGAGATCGCCGACTCCGGCGGCTGACTCGTCGTGGTGCGCCGTGCCCCGTGGGCTGAGTCGTCGCGGTCGGCCCACGAGCCGGGCCCGCGGCGAACGCACAGTCACCCCTCGACATGGAGGTCCTGGCCGTCCTCCGGGAGGCGATCTGGGACGCCCGGCGCGATCTACGTCGGGAGGTCACCGACCCGTCCCCGTCCTGGAGTTCGGCCAGCTACTCCGCCGTACGGAGGGCGCTGGAGATCGCCGGGGCCGAGCGCGTCGGGTACGCCCACGGCATGCACCTGTTCCTGGCGTTGACCGAGGATCCCGGCTGTCGCGCGACGGAGGTGCTGGCCGGCCTGGGAGTCACCGGGGACCACATCCGGCAGGCCGTGCCGGTCCGTTCGTCGATCGCGGCGGAGGGCTCGCCGACGGCACTCGGCGCGGATTTCCTCACGGCGGCGGGTGTGCTGGGTCGTCCGGGTGGTGGGGGAGCGGCTCCCGGCCGCCTGCGCCACAGGCTGAGCCGTCTGGTGCTGCGGTCCGGCGTCGGCGTCATCGTGCCGGTTCTGGAACAGGAGGCGGTTCGGCAGGCCGTACGCATGGGTGCTCCCGAGGTGGACAGCGTGGGTCTGCTCGCCGCCGTGCTCTCGCTCGACGAGCAGTTGCGCGCCCGTCGGCGGTGCTTCGCGCCGCCCTGGGCCGCCACTAACGCCGCCGGCGAGATCCTGGCCGGCAGCGGGCTGGACGTGGCGGTGACAACCGCACGCGCGACGGTTCCACCGGGGCCCGAGTCGGCGGCCGATCGGACGTACCGCTGGCGCAGTCGGCGGGGTGACCCGGTCTTCGGTGCGGACGCGGCGGCGGTCACCCCGCCACGCTGTTCGTATCCGCGACACGGGTGACGTCGGCACCAGCCACCTGCTGCTGGCGATGCTCGACAGCCCCGACTGTGCCGCGAACAGGCTGCTCCGTGGCGTGGTCGATATGGCGGAGGTGCGGCAGGAACTGGCGGCCCGGATGCGGTGAGGTCGTCGCGGGCCGTGCCTGGTCCGCCCGCTCGGCGCGGCGGAATCCGGAGGAGCGCGTGCAACCCCGGTGCTCCGGGTCTCGTTCTGACTGGATGTGACACCCGAAGACGAGCAGGACTTCACCGAGTTCGTGCGGAAGCACGCGGACCGGCTGCTGCGGTTCACCCGGCTGCTGGTGTCGGACACCGCCGAGGCCGAGGACGTGCTGCAGACCGCGCTGCTGCGGTTGACCAGACACTGGCCGCGACGGCTGGAGTCGCCGGAGGCGTACGTCCGGGCCGCGCTGGTCAACATCGTCCGCGACCGGGGCCGGCGGCGCCATCTCGTGCCGGTACCGGTGCGGGTCGACCCGGAGCGGTCGGCGGCCGGCTCGGACCACGCCGAAGCGATCGCGGCCCGTGCCCAACTGGACCAGATCCTCGACGGGTTGCCACCACGTCAACGGGAGGTGGTGGTGCTGCGGGTGATCGAGGGGTTGAGCGAGGCGGAGACCGCCGTCCTCCTCGGCTGCGCACCGGGCACCGTGAAGAGCAATCTGGCCCGGGGCCTGGCGAAGGTCCGCGTCGCCCTGAGGTCGAGCCTCGCCTCCGCCGAGGAACACGCAGAGGAGACGATCCGATGAGCGACATTCTGCTGGACGGGACGGCGGAGGAGCTGCGGGCTCTGGCGGCTGCCGTACCGCCGGTACGTGCCCGTCCCGACCTGGCCCGCGAGGTTCTCGACCGGGCCCGGCGGCAACGGCGGTCCCGGCGGCTGCGCCGGCTGGCCCTCGGGGTCGGCGGCGGCGTGGTGGTGGTCTCCGCCCTGGCCGCGGCAACCCTGCTGGGCCGCGGCGACCACTTCACCGTCACCCAGCCCAGCACCGCGATGGAGTCGACCGTCCGGGTCGAGGAGCGGGTGGTCTTCGACCGGACGCTGCGGCCGGAGCGCGGCGACGTGGTGTTGGCCCGGCTCACCGTCGGCAGCGAGGAGTTCGACAGCATGCTCCGGGTGGTCGCCCTGCCTGGCGACACCGTCGGCTGTCCGGCCGACCAGACCGGCAGGTGTCCGGAGATCGTCGTCAACGGCGTGCCGGTCTGGGAGGACTATCTGGCCGGCACGGTGACCGAATCGTTCCCCACGACCACGGTGCCGGCCGGTCGGGTCTTCCTGCTCGGCGACAACCGTCCAGTGGCGAACGACTCCCGGGTCGTCGGCCCGGTCGAACTCGCTGACGTCTCCGGGGTGGCGGTGCGGATCCGGGACGGCGACGGCCGGTCCCGGCCGGTGCCGGGCGCGCCTGCGCACGACGGACCCGGTGACAATGACGTGGTCGACCCGGCCGGCCCGGTGCCGCCCGCCCGGGCGACGCCGGCGTAACCGGTGGTCGTCCGGGGCGGGGCTCAGCGAGTCGGCGTCAGCCGGCTGTGGTCGGTTGGCCGTCGACAGCCGGGCGCGGCTCCGGCACGGCCGCCGACTCCTCGGGTACGACGGCCGGGCGCGGACCGGGTACGGCGGCTGTCCGGTCCGGGCCGCTGCCGACCCCGGTCGGCGTGCCCGTCCACGGCACGTCCGGCGAGCGGTGGTAGGTGATCCCGGCGACGCCCCACCGGTCGCCCTGTCGGGCCAGCCGGAGCCGGAAGTCCGCCCAGTCGTGGGTCGACGCCGGCGACCAGCCGAGTTCGGCGATGGCGGGCAGCCGGGGGAAGGTCATGAACTCGATGTCGCTGACCGAGACCACCGTCTCCGTCCACAGTGGCGCCTCGACGCCCAGCACCGCCTCGGCGGGTACGCCGGCCAGGTAGGCGCCCGGGTCCCAGTCGTACGCCTGCCGCACCTCGATCAGTCCGGCCCAGTCCTTGCCCAGCCGGGTCGTTTCGGCGTACTTCATGTCGAGGTAGGTCCGGTTGCCCGGGGAGAGCAGCAGTTTCGCGCCCTGCGCGACGGCGGCGGCCACCACCGGATCCTCGGTGCCGGTCCCCCAGTACTGGACGACCCGCCCCGGACTGTGCTCCGCGACCGCGAGCTGGTGCCAGCCGAGCACCGCCTTGCCGTGCCGGATGACGATCGGCTGGATCCGGTTCATGAAGTCGGTGTAGTCCGGCGCGGCGAGGGTGAACGCCTCGTCCCCGCCGACGTGCAGGTACGGCCCCGGGGTGAGCGCGGCGACCTCGCCGAGCACCTCGTCGACGAACTGGTACGTCCGGTCGCTGGTGACGTCGACCGCGCTGAACCCGACGTCGGTGCCGGTGTACTCCGGTGGCGGCGTGCCGCCCGGCGCCAGTTCGCCGTACGCGTTCAGCGCCGCGTTGGTGTGCCCGGGCAGGTCGATCTCCGGTACCACGGTGATGTGCCGGGCGGCGGCGTACGCGACGATCTCGGCGTACTGCGCCTTGGTGTAGTAGCCGCCGGGGCCGCCGTCGACCTCGGTGGCGCCGCCGACGGTGGCGAGCCGGGGCCAGGAGTCGACCGCGATCCGCCAGCCCTGGTCGTCGGTGAGGTGCAGGTGCAGGTGGTTGAGCTTGTAGCGGGCCAGGTGGTCGATGAAGCGCAGCACGTGCGGCACCGCGAAGAAGTGCCGGGCGACGTCGAGCATCGCGCCGCGGTAGGGGAACCTGGGCCGGTCCTCGATCAGACCGCCGGGGATCCGCCACGGGCCGGGCTCCCGCCGGGTGGACTCGATCCGGGCCGGCAGGAGTTGGCGCAGCGTCTGCACGCCGTAGAAGAGTCCGGCGGCGGCCCGGGCGCGGATGACCACGCCGGTCCTGGTCACCTCCAGCCGGTAGGCCTCGTCGGCGGTCCGCTGGTCGCCGGTCGGCTCCGCGCCGTCGCTCGGCTCGGCCGGCTCGTCCAGCAGCAGGCTGATGCCGCCGGGGGTGGTACCCGGGGCGGCGTCGACCACCGGCAGCGGGTAGCCGGCGGGGCGGCGCAGCAGGTCGGCCAGGTAGCGGCCGACCGCGACCGCCGCCGGCTGCGGCGTCGTACGGATCGTCGTGCCGGGGGTCAGCGCGTACGCCACGCCGTCGGCCGGCACGGCGCGGACCGGGGCGGGGAGTACGTCGGTCAGCCGGATCGGCGCCTCGGCGCCGGGCTGGACGGGGATCCGGGGCGGGTACGTGGTAGGTCGCACGGCAGGTCACTCCGGGGGAAGCCGCAGGTAATTTCCGGGCAAATCTCATGAAACGTACGTACGAAACTGCCGTCTGTCAAGCACTGGTCACTCTGTGGTACGGGTGGCCTGGGTCGCTCGGTCGGCGATCGGTCACCGCCATGCCAACCGCGCGGAATCCATGATCATTCCCTGTCCTGGATTGCCGGGTGCACTAGAGTCGCCTGCCGGTGCCCGTAGCGCAGAGGTCGTCGCGCCGCCCTGCTCAGGCGGAGGACGCCGGTTCGATTCCGGTCGGGTGCCCTCGCCTCATTCCGCCCCGCCCCGGGTTGCTCGATCATGCGCGTGGGAAGGTTCCCACACAACCTCGCGAACACGGACAGCCCTCGCAGCTGTGCACATTGTCACCGAAAGCTCCCGTAGGGGCCCCGCGTCGCCTAACCTTCGCCCCACAGCGCCAGCGGTTGCCCTGGTACGGACGACCGTCACCGGGGTACCTGGAGAGCGGCTAAACCATCGTTCAGTGTGGAACGACGCGGGTAGGAGGCTCCGTGGCATCGCAGCAGACGGCGGACCGGAAGTACGTCTACGACTTCACCGAGGGCAACAAGGACCTGAAGGACCTTCTGGGTGGCAAGGGTGCCAACCTGGCCGAGATGACCAATCTCGGGCTGCCCGTACCGCCCGGCTTCACCATCACCACCGAGGCCTGCCAGGCCTACCTGGCCACCGGTGCCCGACCGGCCGGACTCGCCGAGGAGATCACCGCACACCTCGGCACGCTGGAGGAGGCGATGGGGCGGCGCCTGGGCGACCCCGCCGACCCGCTGCTCGTCTCGGTCCGCTCCGGCGCCAAGTTCTCCATGCCCGGGATGATGGAGACGGTGCTCAACGTCGGACTCAACGACAGCAGCGTCGAGGGGCTGGCCCGGCAGGCCGGCGGTAACCACCGGTTCGCCTGGGACTCCTACCGCCGACTGATCCAGATGTTCGGCAAGACGGTCTGCGACGTACCGGGCGAGGAGTTCGAACACGCGCTGGAGGAGTGCAAGCGGGCCAAGGGCACCACCAGCGACCTCGACCTCGACGCGGACGACCTGCGCGCACTGGTCGGCACGTACAAGAAGATCTTCGTCAAGCACACCGGGCGGGAGTTCCCGCAGCAGCCCCTCGAACAGCTCGAACTCGCGATCAACGCGGTCTTCGAGTCGTGGAACGCCGAACGGGCCGTGCTCTACCGCCGCCAGGAACGGATCCCCGCCGACCTCGGCACCGCGGTCAACGTCTGCAGCATGGTCTTCGGCAACCTCGGCCCGGACTCCGGCACCGGCGTCGCCTTCACCCGCGACCCGGCCAGCGGGGCGCAGGGCATCTACGGCGACTACCTGGCCAACGCCCAGGGCGAGGACGTGGTCGCCGGGATCCGCAACACCGTACCGCTGCAACAGCTCGCGGAGCTGAACAAACCGGCGTACGACGAACTGCTCGCCATCATGGCCCGGCTGGAGGAGCACTACCGGGACCTCTGCGACATCGAGTTCACCATCGAACGCGGCAAACTGTGGATGCTGCAGACCCGGGTCGGCAAGCGGACCGCCGCCGCCGCGTTCGTGATCGCCGCCCAACTGGTCGACGAGGGCCTGATCGACCTCGACGAGGCGCTGCACCGGGTCAACGGCGACCAGCTCGCCCAGCTGATGTTCCCCCGGTTCCGGCTCACCGACGAGCTGAAGCCGATGGCCTCGGGTATCGGCGCCTCGCCCGGCGCCGCGGTCGGCAAGGTGGTCTTCGACAGCCAGCGGGCCGTGGAACTCGCCAACGCCAGGGACGCGGTGATCCTGGTCCGTCGGGAGACCCATCCCGACGACCTGCCCGGCATGGTCGCCGCCCGGGGCATCCTCACCTCCCGGGGCGGCAAGACCAGCCACGCCGCCGTGGTGGCCCGGGGGATGGGCAAGACCTGTGTCTGCGGCGCCGACGCCCTCGACGTCAACGTCCCGGAGCGGCGGTTCACCGTGGACGGTCAGACCGTCAACGAGGGCGACGTGGTCTCCATCGACGGCACCACCGGCCGGATCTACCTCGGCGAGGTGCCGGTCTGGCCGTCCGAGGTGGTCCGCTACTTCGAGGGTGAACTGGCCCCGGAACACTCCGACGATCCGCTGGTCGTCGCCGTACACCGGATCATGTCGCACGCCGACGCCCGACGGCGGCTGGGGATCCGGGCGAACGCCGACACCGGTGCGGACGCGGCGCGGGCCCGGCGGTTCGGCGCCGAGGGGGTCGGCCTGTGCCGCACCGAGCACATGTTCCTCGGCGACCGGCGGGAACTGGTCGAGCGGCTGATCCTGGCCGCCACCGACGCCGACCGGCAGGCCGCGCTCGCCGAACTGCTGCCGCTGCAGCGGTCGGACTTCGCGGAGATCTTCCGGGCCATGGACGGACAGCCGGTGACGGTACGGCTGATCGACCCGCCGCTGCACGAGTTCCTGCCCTCGCTGGAGGAGCTCGCGGTGCACGTGGCGGTCGCCCACGAGCGCGGCGAGGACGCGGCCCGGGACGAGCAACTGCTCAGCGCGGTCCGCCGGATGCACGAGCAGAACCCGATGCTGGGCCTGCGCGGCGTACGCCTCGGCCTGGTCATCCCCGGTCTGTTCGCGATGCAGGTCCGGGCGATCGTCGAGGCGGCGGTGGAGTGCGCCAAGGCCGGCGGCGACCCCAAGCCGGAGATCATGGTCCCGCTGGTCGGCGCGGTGCAGGAGTTGGAGACGGTACGCGCCGAAGCCGAGAAGATCATTGCCGACGTGACCCGGGAACAGTCCGTCGAGGTGCTGATCGGCACGATGATCGAGGTGCCCCGGGCGGCCCTGACCGCCGGCCAGATCGCCGAGGCGGCCGAGTTCTTCTCCTTCGGCACGAACGACCTGACCCAGATGGCCTGGGGCTTCTCCCGCGACGACGTCGAGGGCGCGTTCTTCTGGCGCTACCTGGAGTTGGGCATCTTCGGCATCTCGCCGTTCGAGTCGATCGACGCGGACGGGGTCGGCCGGCTGGTCCGGATCGCCGCCGAGGAGGGGCGGGCCGCCCGGCCCGGGCTCAAGCTCGGGGTCTGCGGCGAGCACGGCGGCGACCCGGAGTCGGTGCACTTCTTCCACTCCGTCGGCCTCGACTACGTCTCCTGTTCGCCGTTCCGGGTGCCGGTGGCCCGGCTGGAGGCCGGTCGGGCCGTGCTCAGTTCGGCCGGTTCCGACAGCCGCTGACGATCCACCCACGGCCGCTCCTCGCCCTCGGGACGGGGCGACGGCCGATCTGTCAGCCGGTCCCGGGCTGATCCGCCGCCAGCCCCGGCCGACGGCCCGCCAGCCCCGGACGACGGCCGGCCCGATGGTGTCGAGGGTCTTCACCACCCGGACACCGGGCAGCACCCGCTGGATCTCCTCGGCGGGGACTGCCGCCCGGACAACACAACGCGGTCCCCTGGGCGTCCGGGGGTCACTCCCGACCGGGGGAGCGCCAGCCGCCCGACTCCGACCACAGCCCGGCCGGCAGCGTCGCCATCGGCGTACGGGTGGCGAGCGGTGCGGCCGGGTCGGTGGTCGGCGGGATCGCGGTCGCCACGGTCGGCCGTCGTACGGCGTCCCAGAGCGCGCCGAGTCGCTGGGCGGCCGGCCGGGCCTCGGCGTGCAGCCGGTCCAGGTCGGCCCCGGTACCGGCGATCGTGGTCAGGATCGCCTCCGCGCCGGCCGGGTAGGTGACCACGTACCCGTCGGCGCCCCGGACCACCGACTCGGCCACCGGGCCGTGACCGGCGAGCCGGGCGAACCGGTCGGCGATGCCGAGGTTCGCCGCGGAGAGCGCGGCGACGTGGTGTGGGTCGCCGCCGGGCAGGATGCCGGCGACCAGCAGGCCGTCGACGGCGGCCAGGACTGCGCCGGACATCTCCGGCACCGCGCGGCGCAGCCGGTGCAGTTCGGCCAGCAGAGCGGCGTCAGCGTTCACTGGTCTCTTCTCCTTCGGGTGTGTGTCCGGTGCCGCTGAGCAGGGGATGTGCCGACGGTCGGGACGCCGCCGGCCCGTGGATATGGGCCGACGTCGCTGGATGGTCACCTTCCGCCCCCGGCACGTTACACCCGGCCATGCGTGGCGAGGGGGACGGTAGCCACCGGCGATCGTTCGGCAACTCTCGGCTGTTCGGCGGTTGTGGGGCGTGGGCAACTCCCGGCTGTTCGGCCGTCGCGGGTCGCCGGCGGCGCGGGATCGCCGGGAGTGTCGGGCTCCGGATGGCTCTCCGCTGTCGGCGGCCAGGCGTAACCTGAGCGGCACGCGGATCCTGTTTCCCGCCTGACGGAGGTTTGGCCGATGGGCAGCGTGTGGGAGAACCTGGTGGTCGACGCGGCCGATCCGGCCCGCCTCGCACGCTGGTGGGCCGAGGCCCTCGGCTACCAGATCGTCAACGAGCTGCCCGACGAGGTGGAGATCCGCCGCGCCCCGGACGTGCTGCCCGGCCTGGTCTTCGTACCGGTTCCGGAGCACAAGGAGACGAAGAACCGACTACACATCGACCTCCGCCCGGCCGACCGGGAGGCCGAGGTCGAACGGCTGGTCGACATGGGCGCCCGACACGTCGACGTCGGGCAGTCGCCGGACGACACCTGGACCGTGCTGGCCGACCCGGAGGGCAACGAGTTCTGTGTGCTCGCCCAGCGGAGCTGACCGACACCACGGCGACCACCGGCCGTCAGACGTGCGGCGCGGCGTCGACGGCACCCGGCGGGCCGCTGGCGACGCCCGGTCCCGCGGTGTGCGGTGTGGTGCCAGCGGTCGCCGGCGGGGCCGGTGACGACGGTCGGCACGGTTCGGCAGGCCGCCCCGGACCCGGACGGTGACGCGGAACGCCGGGTGGCCGAGGCACCGAAGGACACCGGCTACGGACGCGGCCCGTACCAGCGGGACCGGGCCCGGGTCCTGCACTCGGCGGCGTTCCGGCGGCTCGCCGCCAAGACCCAGGTGCACACCGCCGGCACCGACGACTTCCTCCGCACCCGGCTCACCCACTCGTTGGAGGTCGCGCAGATCGCCCGCGAGATGGGCGGCCGGCTCGGCTGCGACCCGGACATCGTCGACGTGGCCGGACTCGCCCACGACCTCGGACACCCGCCGTTCGGACACAACGGCGAGGACGCGCTGGACGTACTGGCCGCCGACTGTGGCGGCTTCGAGGGCAACGCCCAGACGCTCCGGGTGCTGACCCGGCTGGAAGCCAAGGTGTACGGGCCGGACGGCGCCTCCGTCGGGCTCAACCTGACCCGGGCCGCGCTCGACGCCGTCTGCAAGTACCCCTGGCCCCGCCAGACCGGCCGACGCAAGTTCGGGGTGTACGCCGACGACCTGGACACCTTCGCCTGGCTGCGCCGGGGCGCCCCGGACGGCGAGACCCGCTGCCTGGAGGCCCAGGTGATGGACTGGGCCGACGACGTGGCGTACTCGGTGCACGACGTCGAGGACGGCATCCACGGCGGCTACCTGCGGCTGTCACCACTGCGGGCCGACCTCGACGAGCGGGCCGCGCTCTGCGCCGACGTCGCCGGGCGCTACTCGACCGAGTCCGCCGACTACCTGGCTGGGGTGCTGGCCGAGTTGCTCGACGACCCGCTGCTCGCCCCACTCGCCGACTACGACGGCAGCCATCGGGCGCTGGCCGCGCTCAAGGCGACCACCAGCGTGCTGACCGGGCGTTTCGTCGCCGCGGCGATCACCGCCACCGAGCAGCGGCACGGCACCGGCCCGCTGCGCCGGTACGCCGCCGAACTGGTGGTGCCCCGGCGGATCCGCGCCGAGTGCGCCCTGCTCAAGGGGATGGCGCTGCGGTACGTGATGCGGCGTCCCGGCGCCGAGAGCTGGTACACCCGGCAGCGAGAGATCCTGACCGAGCTGGTCGAGGCACTCTGCGTACGCGCGCCGGACGCACTCGACCCGGTCTTCGCGCCGCTCTGGAAGGCGGCACCGGACGACAGCGGCCGGCTGCGGGTGGTCGTCGACCAGGTCGCCTCGCTCACCGACCCGGCCGCGGTCACCTGGCACCAACGCCTCACCGCTGGCTGAGCCGCCCCGCCGGTCGCGCCGCGACCCGGACAGGTGTGGGGAGCAGCCCGTCTGGTACGGAAACGACAGGAAGGCGCCCTTCCTGCCGGCGGGGGCCGCGTCGATTGGCCGATCATGGCCGCACGGCCGCCCCGCAGGTGTAACCCTCCTTGATAGGACGGCGTCGTCGACAGGGAGCTGGAGTGTGCCCATGGATCCCAGGACATTCGTGGTGGACGGCGGGACCAGCGGCCTCGGCCTGGAGGTGGCCCGGATCCTCGCCGTCGACCACCGGGTGGTGATCATCGGCAACGTGGCCACGGAGGTCTCCCAGGCCCGGGACGAACTCGGCTGCGACGGCATCGTCTGCGACATCTCCGACCCGAACCAGGTCAGCGACACCCTGGCGGAGGTTGTCGGCCGGTACGGCCCGATCGACGGCCTGGCCCACTGTGCCGCGATGTGGGCCGGCGGGGCACTGGAGGACCTCGCCCCGGAGATGATCCGTCGGGCGATCGAGGTGAACGTACTCGGCACCGCGATCCTGCTCCGCGAGACGCTGATCCGGATGCGCGGGCAGGGGTACGGCAACGTCGTCTACGTCAGCGCGTTGGCCACCGACATCCCCCGGCCCGGGATCCCGCTCTACCGGGCGACGAAGAGCTTCGGCACCAGTCTGGTCGAGTCGCTGGCGGAAGCGCAGGGGACGAACAGCATCAAGGTCATGGAGATCCATCCCGGTCCGATGCACACCCGGCTCCAGGAACGGGTCGGCGCCGACTTCCTCGACACGATCTTCGCGCTGCCCGAGCAGGTGGCGACCGAGGTCGTACGGCTGCTCCTGCTCACCGCCGACGACCTCTACGTCTCCGGCCAGCGGGTGCTGCGCGCCGACGGACGGTGGTGACGCGCACCGATGGTCAGCGCCGGACCGGCCTCCGCCGAGCCGCCACCGTCAGCGCTCGCGCCGCTGAAGGTGGCGGCGTACCGGAACCTGTGGGTGGCGATGCTCGTCGCCAACATCGGCACCTGGATGCAGACCGTCGGCGCGCAGTGGCTGCTGATCGAGCAACCGAACGCCTCCACCCTGGTCTCCCTGGTGCAGACCGCGAGCATGCTGCCGATCCTGCTGCTCGCCCTGCCCGCCGGGGCGCTCGCCGACACCCTCGACCGGCGGCGGCTGCTGATCTCCGTACAGTTTTTTGTGGTCGGGGTCGGGGTGGCGCTCACCCTGCTCACCTCCACCGCCCGGATGCCACCGGCGCTGCTGCTCACCCTCACCTTCGCGTTCGGGGTCGGGCAGGCGCTGACCCTGCCGGCCTGGGCCGCGATCATCCCGGACCTGGTCCCCCGCACGCTGCTGCAGTCCGCCTCCGGGCTCGGCTCGATCAGCGTCAACGCGGCCCGCTCGGTCGGGCCGGCGGTGGCCGGTCTGCTGATCGCCTGGACCGGCGTACCGCTGGTCTTCGCCCTCAACACCCTGGCCTTCCTCTTCTTCGCGTTTGTCCTGATCCGCTGGCGGCCCGGCAAGGCCCGCTCGGTGGAGGTGCCCGAGCGGTTCACCGCCGCGCTGCGCGCCGGCGGCCGGTACGTCCGGCACTCGCCGATCGTGCAGCGGCTGCTGCTGCGGGCCCTGCTCTTCCTGATCCCCGGCAGCGCGCTCTGGGCACTGCTGCCACTGGTCGCCAACCAGGAACTCGGACTCGGCTCCGGCGGGTACGGCGTCCTGCTCGCGGCGCTCGGCGTCGGCGCGGTCATCGGCGGTCTGGTGCTGCCCTGGGTCCGGTCCCGGCTCTCCCCGAACAAGTTCCTGCTGATCGCCGGGGTGACGTACGGGATCGCCATGCTGGTCGTGGTGGCGGTCGAAATCGAGGCCGTGGTGCTGATCGCGCTGGTACCGGCCGGTCTGGCCTGGGTGACGGTGCTCTCCAACCTCAACGCCGAGATGCAGCTCTTCCTCCCCGGCTGGGTACGTGCCCGTGGCCTCGCCGTCTACCAGGTGGTCTTCGCCGGCGGTCAGGCGCTCGGCGCACTCGCCTGGGGTGTCGTCGCGGACACGACCAGCCTGGTGCTCGCCCACGTCGTCGCCGGCCTGCTCATGGTCGCGGGCGCCTTCACGGTCCGGATCTGGCCACTGCCCGACCTGCGGGCGGTCGAGAAGGACCCGGCCACGCACTGGCCGGAACTCGACCTGGTCGACGAGCCGGATCCGAGCGTCGGACCGGTCGTGGTGATCCTGACCTACACCGTGCGGGAGGAGGAACGCGAACGGTTCGTCTCGGCGATGGAGGACGTCCGGGCCGCCCGGCAACGGACCGGGGCGCTGCGCTGGGGCCTGTACCGGGCCGGCGAGACGGCGGACCGCTACCACGAGGTCTACGAACTGGCCTCCTGGGACGAGCACCTCCGGCAGCACGGCGGTCGGTTGACCAAGGCGGACCAGGCCGCCGAGCTGCGCGCGCTGCGACATGTGGAGGGCATACCGGAGGTGAGCCACCTGCTGCCCGCCGAAGCCGGCCCGTAACCGGGCCGGTGTCGTCGGTGTCGCCCGGGTGACCGGTTGGCGCGGCCCGGTGGTCCGGTTGGCGCGGCCCCGCGTTCCGGCGCCGGCCGGGACTGCCCCGCCCGCCGCGTCAGGACGACTCGACGCTCGGGCGGGGGCCGATCGGTTCCCGGACCAGGGAACCGTCGAGGTAGCAGTACCGCCAGTCCTCGTGCGGCTCGATGGACCGGATCAGCGGGTGTCCGGTCTCCTCGAAGTGCGCGGTCGCGTGCTTGTTCACCGAGTCGTCGCAGCAGGCGACCGTACCGCAGGTCAGACACATCCGCAGGTGGACCCAGTCGTCCCCGGACTCCACGCACTGCGGGCAGACGTCGGTGTCGGTCTCGGTGATCTGGATCCGGTCGAAGTGCGGGCAGGCGGTGCTCATCGTCTCCTCCCGGACGTACCGCCAGCGGTGCCGGAGCAGCTGGTCCGGGATGAACCGGGCCAGGTAGCGGGACTGCGCCGCGAGCATCGGGCTGAGTACCGCGAGGATCAGCACGTACAGCGCGACGAACGGCCCGATCCGGGAGTTCAGCCCGGCGCCGAGCGCCAGGGTGGCGAGGATCAGCGAGAACTCGCCCCGGCCG
Source organism: Plantactinospora sp. B5E13 (assembly GCF_039871775.1). Classification (NCBI taxonomy): domain Bacteria; kingdom Bacillati; phylum Actinomycetota; class Actinomycetes; order Micromonosporales; family Micromonosporaceae; genus Plantactinospora; species Plantactinospora sp. B5E13. Next base: position 88,956 of record NZ_JBDPLT010000014.1, on the reverse strand, counting down.
AGCACGGTCAGCCCGACGTTCGCCGCACCCCGCTGGTTGAAGCCGAACAGCGAGGCGGTGATCAGCCCGGAGCCGACGTTGACCACGAGGGTGATCAGCACCGCGATCGCCACCGGTACGGCCACCACGCCGAACGCGCCCACGTCGATACTCAGCCCGAAGGCGACGAAGAAGACCGCGGCGAAGACGTCCCGTAGCGGCAGGACCAGCCGTTCCACCCGTTCCCGTACGGCGGTGCGGGCGACCACCAGCCCGACCATCAGCGCGCCGATCGCGTCCGAGACGCCGACCTCGGCGGAGAGACCGGCGACCAGGACGACCAGGCCGAACATCAGGATCGCCAGCAGCTCGTCCTCGTGACTGCCGATCAGCCAGCCGATGGCCCGGGCACCGAACCGGGCCACCAGGACGAGCAGCACCAGGTAGCCGAAGCTCATGCCGATGTGCAGGGCGATGTCCGCCGGCGTGCTGGCCCCGGCCAGGATGGGGGAGAGCAGTGCCAGGTAGAAGGCGAGGAACAGATCCTCGATCACGATGATGCCGAGGATGATCGGGGTTTCGGCGTTCGCCAGCCGACGCAGCTCGATCAGCAGTTTGGTGGCGATCGCCGACGACGAGATGCCCAACGCGCCGGCGACCACGAACGCTTCCCGGCTGCCCCAGCCGAGGGCGAACCCGAATCCGAGGCCGGCACCGACGTTGAGCCCGATGGAGCAGGCGGCGGCGATGAAGAGCCGTCGCCCGCTGCCGAAGACCTGCTGGACCGGGAACTCGACGCCGAGGTTGAACAGCAGCAGGACCAGCCCGACGGAGGCGAGCAGGGCGAGGTCCTCGGGATGGGCGACCAGGACCGGCCCGGGGGTGGCCGGGCCGAGCAGGATGCCGGTGAGCATGTAGAAGGGGACACTGGGCAGGCCCACCCGTCGTCCGGCACGGGCCAGCAGTCCGGCGACCAGGACGAGGGCGCCGAAGCCGATGAGATCAGCGTGCACGGCGGCTCAGGCGAAGAAGGTGCCGGAGAGAACGGCGCCGACCTTGCGGGCCTGTTCCTCGGTGAGGTCGATGACCGCGGCCGGCTCGTCCGAGCGGTTGTTGAAGACGTAGAGGTCCCGCGCGCCGTCCCGACGTACCACGATCGAGATCCGGTCGTCGCTGTGCCCGAGGTCGATGTCGAACCGCTTGCCGATGCCCGGCAACTCCTGTACGCGTACGCCCTGGCCCATGACCTCTCCCCAGAAGCTGATCGTCCCACCGTCCCGGACGTGGTGGTCCGTGGCAGTCACAGCCTAGCCGTGCCGGTGTGCGGCGGAAGAGGTCGTCCGGACGGTGGGTACGGGTGACCTCGGCCTCTCCGGGCGACGATCGGCGGTCGATCAGGTTAGCCTAAGCTAATGCCGGAGGGTAGGAGTGGGGCTCGGGTCAGGTACGCCACGGTACTGCGGACCAGCTGGATCACGCCACACATGATCCGGGTGGTCCTGGGTGGGGACGGACTCGACGGATTCACCGCCGACAGCTACACCGACCACTACGTCAAGCTGCTCTTCCCGCCGCCGGGCGTGCACTACCCGCAGCCGTGCGACCTCGACCTCATCCGTCGTGAGCTGCCCCGGCACCAGTGGCCCCGCCTGCGGACGTACACCGTCCGGGCCTGGGATCCGGCGGTCCGGGAACTGACCCTGGACTTCGTGTACCACGGCGACGAGGGCCTCGCCGGCCCGTGGGCGGCCCGCGCCCGCCCCGGCGACCAGGTGATGTTCCGTGGCCCGGGCGGCGGCTACGCCCCGAGCCCGGCCGCCGACTGGCACCTGCTGGTCGGGGACGAGAGCGCCCTGCCGGCGATCGGTGTGGCCCTGGAGCGGCTGCCCCGTGACGCGCCGGCCCGGGTTTTTGTCGAGGTCGCCGACCGGGCCGAGGAGCAGGAGCTGACCACCGCCGGGGCGGTCGAGATCGTCTGGGTGCACCGGGGCCGACGTACGGTCGGCGAAGCCCTGGTCGAGGCGGTCCGGTCGATGGACCCGCCGGCCGGCGCCGTGCACGCCTTCGTGCACGGCGAGGCGCAGTTCGTCCGGGAACTGCGTCGACTGCTCCGGGTCGACCTGCGGGTGCCGCCGGAGATGCTCTCCATCTCCGGTTACTGGCGGCGGGGTCACGACGACGAGGGCTGGCGGGCGGTCAAGGCCGACTGGAACCGCCGACTGGCGGAGGAGGAGGCGGCGGTACTCGCCGTCCGGTGACGCCCGACCGGTCACCGCGGATGGCCGGTCCGTGAACAGATGGCGACCGCCCGGCCCCTCCGGCGGGTACCCCTTCGGCGGAGAGATCTTCCGGGCAGGGCAGGATGTACGCCCGAGGGGGTGGACGATGGCTGGGCGGATCCGGGACGAGGACATCGCGCTGGTCCGGGAGCGCACCTCGATCGCCGACATCATCTCCGAGACGGTGACGCTGAAGTCCGCGGGTGGCGGCAACCTGAAGGGGCTGTGCCCGTTCCACGACGAGAAGACCCCGTCGTTCACCGTGGCACCTGCCCGAAATGTCTATTTTTGTCATGGGTGCGGAGCTGGCGGCGACGCCATCAAGTTCCTGATGGACGCCGAGCACCTGAGCTTCATCGAGTCGGTCGAACGACTCGCCGACCGGGCCAACATCCAGCTCCGGTACCTCGAGGCCGGCCCGGTGCCGGTCCGCCCCCAGCAGGGCCAGCGGCAGCGGCTGGTGGCCGCGCACGCCGCCGCCGCCGAGTTCTACGCCGACCAGCTCGGCACCGCTGGCGCCCGGCCGGCCCGCGAGTTCCTCGCCCAGCGCGGCTTCGACCGGACGGCGGCGCAGACGTACGGCTGCGGGTTCGCCCCGGACGCCTGGGACGCGTTGACGAAGCACCTGCGGCAGAAGGGCTTCACCGCGCAGGAGATGATCACTGCCGGGCTGGCCCGGCAGGCGCGGTCGGGTTCGCTGATCGACCGGTTCCGGCGTCGGCTGCTCTGGCCGATCAAGGACCTGACCGGTGACGTGATCGGCTTCGGCGCCCGGAAGCTGTTCGACGACGACGACGGCCCGAAGTACCTGAACACCCCCGAGACGCCGATCTACAAGAAGTCGCATGTGCTCTACGGCATCTCACAGGCCAAGCGGGAGATCGCCCGGCAGGGGCGGGCGGTGATCGTCGAGGGCTACACCGACGTGATGGCCTGTCACCTGGCCGGGGTGCCGACCGCGGTGGCAACCTGTGGCACCGCGTTCGGCGCCGACCACATCGGCGTACTGCGCCGGCTGCTGATGGACACCGACGCGGTGGCCGGCGAGATCATCTTCACCTTCGACGGGGACGCCGCCGGGCAGAAGGCGGCGCTGCGGGCCTTCGAGGAGGACCAGCGGTTCGTCGGTCGTACCTTCATCGCGGTCAGCCCGGACAACATGGACCCGTGTGACCTGCGGCTGGCCAAGGGGGACCTGGCGGTGCGTGACCTGGTCGCCCGCCGCGAGCCGCTGGTCGACTTCGCGCTGCGTCAGGTGCTCAACCGGTACGACCTGGACACCGTCGACGGCCGGGTGGAGGCGATGCGCCGGGCGGCCCCGCTGGTGGCCAAGCTCAAGGACCGGGAGAAGCGCCCCGAGTACGTCCGCAAGCTCGCCGGCGACCTCGGGATGGAGATCGAGCCGGTGCAGCGGGCGGTCCGCAACGCGGAGAACGAGCTGCGCAACGCCCCGGCGGCACCGGCCCGGGGTGACCGGCCGGGCCCGCCGGCCCGGCCCGCCGCGCCCGCGCCGGTGGTGGACAACCCACAGGTCATGGTGGAACGCGAGGCGTTGAAGCTGGCCCTGCAGGTGCCGGTACTGGCCGGTCCGATGTTCGACGCGCTCGCACCCGAGGTCTACCAGCACCCGGTGCACCAGGTGGTCCGGGCGGCGGTGGAGACGGCCGGTGGGGCGGCGGCCGCGACCGGCGGCGCGGTCTGGATCGAGGCGGTCCGGGACGCCTGCGCCGACCTGGCCGCGGTGGCACTGGTCAGCGAACTCGCCGTCGAACCGCTGCGGATCGACACCGAACCCGATCCCCGGTACGTCTCGATCACCCTCGCCCGGCTGGAGTGGGGTGCGGTGACGGCCCGGATCCGGGACCTGAAGTCGAAGGTGCAGCGGATCAACCCGGCGGCGAACAAGGACGAGTACTTCGCGCTCTTCGGCGAGCTGCTCTCCCTCGAACAGCACGCGCGGGCCCTGCGTGAGCAGGCGATGGGGGGTCTGTAGACCGGTGGTGTTCAACCTGTTCTCCCGGGGTCGGCGGTTGCCGGCCGACCGGCGGCCGGCGTTGGACCGCGACGAGCGGGTCCTCGACTGGGCCCGGGTCGGTGACGGCGCGGAGTCGGTGGTGGTCACCGACCGGGGGCTGTGGCTGCCGGGCGGCGTCGGCCGGCTCGGCTGGCACGACATCCACAAGGCGGTCTGGTCCGGTCGGGAGCTGTCGGTCACCCCGGCGGAGCCGGCCGGGGAGCGGGTCGACTACCGGGTGCAGGCCGACGGGCAGGTGCGGACGTACCTGCTGCTCGATCCGGGCCAGGTGCCGCACCAGGTACGGACCCGGGTGACCCGTTCGGTGGCGTACACCACGCACCACCGGCTGCCGGACGGCGGCGGCGTGCGGGTGGTGGCCCGTCGGGTGCCCGGCGTCGACGGCCTGACCTGGACGGTCCGCTACGACCCCGGCACGTCGACCGAGGATCCGGCGGTGGTCGAGGCGACCGACCAGTTGGTGGCGGCGGCCCGGGCCGAGGCCACGCCCGACGTCTGAGCCGGTCGGCGCAGACCCGGCACGCGGGCCGGTCGGCGGGAAACTCGGTGGGCCGTGTCGCAGGTCCGGGCTAGGGTCGGGCCGTGGCGAACGACGGGGTGCTGATCCAGGCACGTGGGCTGGTCAAACGGTTCGGCGACTTCGTCGCCGTCGACGGGATCGACGTCGACGTACGGGCCGGTGAGGCGTTCGGGTTCCTGGGGCCGAACGGTGCCGGCAAGAGTTCGACCATGCGGATGGTCGGTTGTGTCTCCCCGCCGACCAGCGGCGAGTTGCGGATCATGGGGATGGACCCGCGCCGGGATGGCCCACGGATCAGAGCCCGGCTCGGCGTCTGTCCGCAGCTGGACAACCTCGACCCCGAGCTCACCGTCCAGGAGAACCTGACGACGTACGCCCGCTACTTCGGCATCCCGCGTCGGGTGGCCCGGGAGCGGGCGGCCGAACTCCTGCAGTTCGTGCAGCTGGCGGAGCGGGCCGGCAGCAAGGTGGAACCGCTCTCCGGCGGGATGAAGCGTCGGCTGACCATCGCCCGGGCGCTGGTCAACGAGCCCGACATCGTGCTGCTCGACGAGCCGACGACCGGGCTGGACCCGCAGGCCCGGCACCTGGTCTGGGAGCGGCTGTTCCGGTTGAAGCAGCAGGGTGTCACGCTGGTCCTGACCACCCACTACATGGACGAGGCCGAGCAGCTCTGTGACCGGCTGGTGGTGATGGACGGGGGCCGGATCGTCGCCGAGGGCTCGCCGCGCGCGCTGATCGAGCGCTACTCCACCCGGGAGGTGGTGGAGCTGCGGTTCGCCGGCGAGTCGCAGGAGAGTTTCGCCGGGAAGCTGGCCGGGATCGGGGAGCGGACCGAGGTGCTGCCGGACCGGATCCTGCTCTACGTGACCGACGGCGACGCGGCGGTGGCCGAGGTGCACGCCCGGGCGCTCAACCCGGCCAGTGTGCTGGTCCGGCGCAGCAGCCTGGAGGACGTCTTCCTGCACCTGACCGGCCGGACGTTGGTGGACTGAGATGGCGGTGCTGGCGGAGAACCGGGTGGAGCGGGCCGGGCTGGTGGGACGTTTTCCGGCGCTCGCGGTCTTCGAGTACGGACTCGTCTCCTACCGACGGACCTGGCGGGCGGGCGCCTTCTCGTCGTTCCTGCTGCCGTTGTTGACCATGCTCGGCTTCGGGCTCGGCGTCGGGGCGTACGTCGACTCCGGGGTGGGCGGCGTTTCGTATCTCGACTTCATCGTGCCCGGCCTGATCGCCTCGACGGCGTTGCAGGTGGCGGTCGGTGAGTCGACCTGGCCGGTGCTGGGCAACTTCGAGTGGATCAAGATCTACTTCGCGCAGGCGGCGAGCCCGTTGCGGGTGGGCGACATCCTCGCCGGCCACCTCGCCTTCGTGCTGTTCCGGGTGCTCACCAGCAGTCTGGCGTTCCTGCTGGTCGCGGCCTTGTTCGGCACGCTGCACTCGCCGTGGGCGCTGGCCGTGCCGCTGCTGGTGCTGTTGATCGGGCTGTCGATCTCGACCCCGGTCTTCGCCTACAGCGCCTCGGTCCGTAGCGACAGCTATCTGGCGCTGCTGTTCCGGTTCGCGGTGATCCCGATGACCCTCTTCGCCGGGGTCTTCTTCCCGGTCGAGTCGCTGCCGCTGGTGCTGCGCTGGCTGGCGTACGTCTCGCCGCTGTGGCACGGCGTCGACCTGTGTCGGGCCGCCGCCCTCGGGGTCGCCCCGGAGTGGTCGGTCCCGGGTCACCTGCTCTATCTGGCCGCCTGGGCGGTGGCGGGCTGGCTGCTGGCCCGGGCCCGGTTCCGTCGCCGCCTGGTGGTCTGACCCGCCGTGGGCCGGCTGCCGTCGTAATACCCCGGCTGCCGCCGGCCCGGTCCGTCGCCCGCGTGCGCCCGTCCGTGACGTAAGGAGAGGTTCCGTGGTCAGTTTCGTCCTGCCCCGGTTGGTCGGTTTCGCGGGTCCGGCCCGCCGGGCGGTCTCGGTGGCCGAGCGGAACGTCGCCGCCCTCAAGTCCGCGTACTGGATCGTGCTGATCTCCGGCTTCTTCGAGCCGATGCTCTACCTGCTCTCCATCGGCGTCGGAGTGGGTGCACTGGTCGGTGACCTGACGCTGCCGGGCGGCACGGTGGTGTCGTACGCGGCGTTCGTGGCGCCGGCGATGCTGGCCGCCTCGGCGATGAGCGGCGCGCTGGCCGAAACGACCTTCAACTTCTTCGGCAAGATGAAGTACATGAAGCTGTACGACGGGATCCTGGCGACCCCCGTGCAGCCGTTCGAGATCGCCCTCGGTGAGCTGGGTTGGGCGATGCTGCGCGGCACGCTCTACAGCGCGGTCTTCCTCGCCGTGATGGTCTGGATGGACCTGACCAGCGCGGTACGGGCCCTGGTGGCGCTTCCGGCGGCGGTGCTGGTCGGCTTCGCGTTCGGCGCGCTCGGCATGGCGATCTCCACGTTCATGCGCAGCTGGCAGGACTTCGACCTGCTCGGGTCGGCCCAGTTCACCCTCTTCCTCTTCTCCGGCACCTTCGTACCGGCGGCGGCCTATCCGGCGGTGCTGCGCTGGGTGGTCGAGGCCAGCCCCCTCTACCGGGCGGTGGACCTGATCCGGGGCGTCACCGTCGCCGGCGTGGGCTGGAGCCAGTTGGTGGATCTGCTCTACCTGTTCGGGGTGCTGGTGTTGGGCCTGGTCGTCGCCGGTCGGCGGATGGGTCGGTTGCTCACCAGGTGACGGCCGGCCAGCCCGGTGGGCCCGGCGTGACCTTTCGGCGTATCCCGGCGCCGACCGACCAACGGACCCCGGTATGCCGACTACCTTCGGTAGTCGACAGGTGGCCGCGCGGCTGGCGTCGGGTCACCGGACGGGGCGACCGAGGAGGGCCGGGGCGTGGCCGACGGGCGACAGGCCGAACGTCCGGGGCGGCTCTCCCGGGCCGCCTGGGCTGGGGTGCTGCGGCGGACCCTGCGTGAGGCCCAGGCGGACAACATCACCGACTGGGCGGCGGCGCTGACCTACTACGGGGTGCTGGCGCTCTTTCCCGCGCTGCTGGTGCTGGTCTCGGTGCTGGGGCTGATCGGTGACAGCGCGGTACGCGGGGTGCAGAACGTGATCCGGGACGTGGTCCCGGCGCAGTCGGCCCGGGACATCCTGCTGACCGGGGTGAGTCAGGTGCAGGGCAGTGCCGGCACCGCCGGCCTGGTGGCGATCCTCGGCCTGCTCGGGGCGTACTGGACGGCGTCGGGGTATGTCGGCGCGTTCATGCGGGCGGCGAACGCGATCTACGACGTGCCGGAGGGCCGGCCGCTGGTCAGGACCCTGGCGTTCCGGCTCGGGACCACCGCGTTGGTCGGGCTGATGGTGCTGGTCAGCCTGGTGCTGCTGGTGTTCAGTGGCAAGCTCTCCGAGCAGGTCGGCCGGCGGCTCGGGGTCGGCTCGGCCGGCGTGACCGCCTGGGACGTCGCCAAGTGGCCGGTCCTGCTGGTGCTGGTCAGCCTGATCTTCGCGGTGCTCTACTGGGCGACGCCGAACGCCCGGCAACGCTTCCGGTGGATCAGTCCCGGTGGCCTGTTCGCGGTGCTCGCCTGGGCGGTCGTCTCCACCGGCTTCGCGTTCTACGTGGCCAACTTCGGCTCCTACAACAAGACGTACGGCTCACTGGCCGGGGTGATCGTCTTCCTGATCTGGCTGTGGCTGTCGAACGTGGCGATCCTGCTCGGCGCGGAGCTGAGTGCCGAGCTGGAGCGGGAGCGGACCATCCGGATGGGTGGGTCGGGGGAGCGGGAGCCGTACGTGTCGCTGCGGGACGACCGGAAGCTTCGGAAGCGGCGTCACGATCGGTGATCAAACGCTTTCCAAGATCATAAACTAACTTTCGTCTGTATGGACAAAAGTTGTCGTCAACTTGGCTGAATCCCTGGACAGTCGATCCGGAAGACTCCTACTGTGTCGAGCACAACGCACTCGCGTTGCCAGACCGTGAACCGAGTCCGACGGAGGTGACCGCGGTGCGCGGATCCGAAGCCCTGCACCTCCGGCTGCTCCGGCTGCTGCGCGACGAGGGTGCGATCTCCCGGGCGGAACTCGCCGACCGACTGCAGATGCCCCGGCCCCGGCTCCTCGCCGAACTGGAACGACTCGTCGCCCTCGGTTACGTCGCGGAGGCGGGACTCGCCGCCTCCCGGGGCGGCCGGCGGTCCACCCTGGTGGAACTCAGCCCGCACCTGCGGTTCGCCGCCGTCGACCTGGGCGCCAGTTCGATCGACGTCGAGGTGGTCAACGGCCGGCTCGAGACGATCGCGGTGTACGCCGAGGCCGCCGACATCCGTACCGGGCCCAAGGTGATCCTGCACCGGGTCAACGACCTGCTGCACAAGGCGAAGGTCGACGGGGCGTACGAGCGGCTGCACGCGGTCGGGATCGGCGTACCCGGGCCGGTGAGCTTCCGGGACGGCACCCCGGTGTCGCCGCCGATCATGCCCGGCTGGGACCGCTTCCCGGTCCGCGAACTGCTCACCCGCGAGCACGGCTGCCCGGCGGTGGTGGACAACGACGTCAACATCATGGCGATCGGCGAGCGGCACGGCGGGGTGGCGCACTCGGTCGACGACTTCCTGTTCGTGAAGATCGGCACCGGCATCGGCTGCGGCATCTACCTCTCCGGCGAGGTCTACCGGGGCAACGACGGCTGCGCCGGCGACATCGGCCACATCCAGGTCGACGCGCACGGCCCGGTCTGCTCGTGCGGCAACGTCGGCTGCCTGGAGGCGCTGTTCAGCGGAGCCGCTCTGGCCCGGGAGGCGACGGCGGCGGCCCGCAGCGGCGTCTCCCAGGCCCTCGCCGAGCGGCTCGCCGCGAGCCCGACCGACTCGGTCACCGCCCTCGACGTCGCGCAGGGCGCGAGCGAGGGGGACGTGACCTGCATCCGGCTCATCCGGGACGGCGGACGGCAGGTCGGCGGCGTGCTCGCCGGACTCGTCAGCTTCGCCAACCCCTCGATGATCGTGATCGGCGGCGGGTTGGCCCAGCTCGGCCACATCCTGCTCGCCGAGATCCGCAGTGTGGTCTACCGACGGTCACTGCCGCTGGCCACCGGAAACCTGCCGGTGGTCCTCTCCGAACTCGGCCCGAGGGCGGGCGTCGCCGGCGCGGCCGTACTCGCCACCGACGTCGCCTTCGCGGAGGCGTCGTGACCGACCGGAACGAGGAGGCCATGACCGAGGACACGACAGCGGAGCCGGGCGAGGTTGTCCTGCGGCTCACCGACGTGGTGAAGACCTTCCCCGGCGTACGGGCACTGGACGGCGTGCAGCTGGAGGTGCGGGCCGGCGAGGTGCACTGCCTGCTGGGGCAGAACGGTGCCGGCAAGTCGACCCTGATCAAGGTCCTTTCCGGGGCGCACCGGCCCGACTCGGGCCAGGTCGAGTGGCTCGGGCAGCCGGTCACCTTCGCCAACCCGCAGGCCGCGATGCGGGCCGGGATCGCCACCATCTACCAGGAACTCGACCTGGTCGAGGACCTGTCGGTGGCGGAGAACGCCTTCCTCGGCCACGAGCCGCGCCGGCTCGGCTTCGTCCGGCGCGGCGGGATGGCCCGACGTACCCGGGAGATCCTGGGCCGGCTCGGACATCCGGAGATCCCACCCCGGCGGATGGTGCGGTCCCTGCCGGCCGCCGGCAAGCAGGTGGTCAGCATGGCCCGGGCACTGTCCCACGAGGCGCGGCTGATCATCATGGACGAGCCGAGCGCGGTGCTCGCGCACGACGAGGTGGGGAACCTGTTCCGGATCATCCGGGAACTGACCGCGCAGGGCATCGCGGTCATCTACATCTCGCACCGGCTGGAGGAGATCCGCGAGATCGGCGACCGGGTCACCGTACTCAAGGACGGCCGGACCACGGCGGCGAACCTGCCGGCCCGGACCACCCCGACCCGCGACCTGGTCAGCCGGATGACCGGCCGGTCCATCGAGTACGTCTTCCCGGAGCGGACCCCCGGCGACAAGCCGGGGGAGGATCTGCTCCAGGTCCTCCGGCTGAGCCGGGAGGGCGAGTTCGCCGACGTCTCGCTGACCGTGCGCGCCGGCGAGGTCGTCGGCATCGCCGGCCTGGTCGGCTCCGGGCGCTCCGAACTCCTGGAAACAATCTTCGGCGCCCGGCGGGCGGACGCCGGCACGGTCACGGTCGGCGGCCGGAACCTGCGCGCCGGCAGTGTCAGCGCCGCGGTCCGGGCCGGGCTCGGCCTGGCGCCCGAGGAGCGCAAGAGCCAGGCGCTGCTGCTCGGCGAGCCGATCTACCGCAACGTCACGCTCGCCACCTTCACCCGCTGGGCCCGGTTCGGCTTCACCAACGCCGGCCGGGAGCGGGGCGAGGCGGCGGCCATCGCCGACCGGCTCGAACTGCGGCCCCGGGACGTGCACCGTCCGGTCCGGACACTCTCCGGCGGCAACCAGCAGAAGGTCGTGGTCGGACGCTGGCTGCTCGGGGACACCCGGCTGCTGCTGCTCGACGAACCGACCCGGGGCGTCGACGTCGGCGCCCGGGCGGAGCTGTACCAGGTGATCCGGGCACTGGCCGACGAGGGGGTCGGCGTGCTGCTGGTCTCCAGCGAGGTGCCGGAGGTGCTCGGTCTGGCCGACCGCGTCCTGGTGATGCGGGAGGGCCGGGTCGTGCACGAGGCGCCGGCCGGCGACCTCGACGAGGACAGGGTGCTCGACCTCGTGATGGCGGGGTCGTTGATGGAGGGCGCACCAGCATGAGGGCAGCGTGGGAGTCGTCCGGGGTGACGGCGTGAACGGGCGGACGGGTCGGCTCGACCGCACGCCCCGGTACGTCGGCGAGCGAAGCGAGGAGGCGGCATGAGCGAGCGTACGGAAACCGCCGCGCCGGCGACGGTGCCGGCCCAGTCGGCGCCGGTCTCGCCGGCGCCGACCGGGAGCGTCGACTCCGGGGCCCGGAAGGGTCCCGGCCCGGTGAGCTGGCTGAGCTGGTGGCGCGGTGAGGCCGGCGAGTCGGCCCGGCGCAACCTGGCCCTGATCGGGGTGCTGGTGGTGCTGATCGTCATCGGGATGATCACCCGCCCCGACCTCTACGGCGACCTGGGCTGGGTCGGCGGCAACATGATGACCATCCTGAAACTGGCCTCGGCGGTCGGCGTGGTGACCGTCGGGATGACCTTCGTGATCATCGGTGGTGGCATCGACCTCTCGGTCGGCGCGATCATCGCGTTGGCCGGGGTCTGGTCGACAACCGTCGCCACCCAACAGTTCGGCGCGGGCGGAATGATCTTCACGGCGGTTGTCGTGGGTACCTGCGTCGGCCTGGTCAACGGCCTGCTGATCTCGTACGGCCGGCTGGTGCCGTTCATCGCCACCCTGGCGATGCTGGTCGCGGCCCGGGGTCTGGCCGCCGAGATCTCCGACAAGCAGACCCAGGTCTCCACCAACCAGACCATCAACGGCATCGCCAGCGAGAGTGTGCTCGGGATCCCGGTGCTGGTCATCATCCTCGTCACGGTCGTCGCGGCCGGCTGGGTGCTGCTCAACCGCACCACCTTCGGCCGCCGTACGGTCGCGGTCGGCGGCAACCCCGAGGCGGCCCGGCTGGCCGGCATCAACGTACGCGTGCACACCGTGCTGCTCTACACGCTTTCCGGCCTCTGCTGCGGCATCGGCGCGGTGATGCTGACCGCCCAGGCGAACTCGGCCCAGGCGGCGATGGCGAACCTCTACGAACTCGACGCGATCGCCGCGGCGATCATCGGTGGGACCCTGCTCAGCGGTGGCCGGGGAAGTGTCGTCGGCGCTCTGCTGGGTGTGGTCATCTTCGCCACCATCACCAACCTGTTCGCGCTCAACGACCTCTCCCCCGAGGCCCAGAACATGGTCAAGGGCGGCATCATCGTCGCCGCCGTACTGGTCCAGCAGTTCCGGTTCAAGTCCCTCACCCAGTTCTTCGCCCGTAACCGGCTCAGTTCGACGAGCTGATCCGTCCCCCACCCACCCCCACCGCAACACTGATAACAGGAGGTCGTCATGACCCAGCACGATCCGCTCCGGCCCGTGCGCGACCTGTCCCGTCGCCGACTGCTCCTCGGCGGGGCCGCCGTCGGCGCCGGCGCCCTGCTCACCGCCTGCACCAGCAACGAAACCGGCCCGACCGGGAACGAGCAGGTGAAGGAGGCCGACGCCGGGGCCAACCCGAACGCCTCCCCGGGCAAGCGGGTGGTCATCGGCTTCTCCGCCCCGGCCGCCGACCACGGCTGGCTCGCCGCCATCACCCGCAACGCCGAGGCGCAGGCGAAGGTCTACTCCGACGTCGAGTTCCGCACCGTCCAGGCCGGCGCCGACGCCGCCGCCCAGCGGGCCGCGCTGAGCACCCTGATCTCGCAGAAGCCCGACGTGATCGTGATGCTGCCGCACGACGGCAAGGAGCTGAACGCCGCCGGTCTGGAGGCGATGAAGGCCGGTGTCCCGGTGGTCAACCTCGACCGGGCGTTCCCGGACGCGCTGGCCTACCGGTTGCAGATCAAGGGCGACAACTACGGCATGGGCGTGGCCGCCGGCCGCTACATCGGCGAGCAGATGAAGGCGAAGGGGATCGCCAACCCGATCATCGGCGAGATCGCCGGCATGGACGAACTCGAGCTGACCCAGGAGCGGTCCGCCGGCTTCGCCGCCGAACTGGCGGTGTACGGCTTCAAGGTGAAGAACCGGCGGGCCGCCCGGTTCACCGCCGACACGGGCCAGGTCGAGGCGTCCCAGCTGCTGCGGGCGGAGCCGAAGCTGGACGCGGTCTGGAACCACGACGACGACCAGGGCATCGGCGTGCTCGCCGCGATCCAGCAGGCGAACCGGTCCGAGTTCATCATGGTCGGCGGCGCCGGCTCCAAGGCCGCCATCGACGCGATCGCCGCCGACAACAGCGTGCTGAAGGCGACCGTCACCTACAGCCCGTCCATGGCCTCGTCGGCCATCTCGCTGGCCCGGCTCATCGGCCAGGGTCGCGGCATGTCCGACCTGGTCGAACTGCAGGTCCCGAAGGAGATCACGTTGGCTTCGGAGACCATCACCAAGGAGAACGCGAGCGCGTACAGCAAGCTCGGGTTCTGATACACCGGGGGGAGACCCACCTTGTCCAGGGAAGAAAAGGAACTGCGGGTCGGCATGGTCGGCTACGCGTTCATGGGCGCCGCGCACTCGCAGGCGTGGCGCACCGTGAACCGCGTCTTCGACCTGCCGGTACGCGCCCGGATGTCGCTGATCTGCGGCCGGGACGCCGGGAAGGTCGCGGACGCGGCCGACCGGCTCGGCTGGGCGGCGCACACCACCGACTGGCGTGACCTGATCAGCCGGGACGACATCGACATCGTCGACGTCTGTACGCCGGGTGACAGCCACGCCGAGATCGCGATCGCGGCGCTGGCGGCGGGCAAGCACGTGCTGTGCGAGAAGCCGCTGGCCAACACGGTCGACGAGGCCCGCGCCATGGTCGCCGCCGCGGCCCGGGCGCAGGCGTCGGGGGTACGGGCGATGTGCGGGTTCAACTACCGCCGGGTGCCCGCGGTCACCCTGATGCGCGAGCTCGTCGCCTCCGGTCGACTCGGGGAGATCCGGCACGTCCGCGCGGTCTACCTGCAGGACTGGATCGTCGACCCGCAGTTCCCGCTGGTCTGGCGGCTGCAGAAGGACAAGGCGGGTTCCGGGGCGCTCGGCGACATCGGCGCCCACATCATCGACCTGACCCAGTACGTCACCGGGCAGCGGATCGCCGGGGTCAGCGCGGTCACCGAGACGTTCGTCAAGGAGCGTCCGCTGCCGGCCGAGTCCAGCGGACTGGCCGCCTCGGCCGACGGCGCCAACGGGGCCGCCCCGGCCACCGGCCAGGTCACCGTCGACGACGCCGCGATCTTCGTGGCCCGGCTCGACGGTGGTGCCCTGGCGACGTACGAGGCCACCCGGTTCGCCACCGGTCGGCGCAACGGGTTGCGGGTCGAGATCAACGGTTCGCTCGGCTCGGTCGCCTTCGACCTCGAGCGCCTCAACGAGCTGGAGTTCTTCGACGCCTCGGAACCCGGGGCGGAGCAGGGCTTCCGGCGGATCCTGGTGACCGAGGGCGACCACCCGTACATGTCGGCGTGGTGGCCGCCGGGTCACATCATCGGCTACGAGCACTCGTTCACCCACGAGGTACGGGACTTCCTGCTGGCGGTCGCCAACGGGTCGGACCCGGCCCCGTCCTTCGCCGACGCCCTCCAGGTCCAGCTGGTGCTGGACGCGGTGGCGCGTTCAGCCGAATCCGGTTCGTCCTGGACCGAGGTGGAGCCGGTCGCCGACCCGGTCTCCGCCTGACAACTCCGACGGTGCCGGTGCCCGTCCCGGGCTGAGGCCGGCACCGTCGGAGCCCAGTGCCCACCCGCGCGGGTGCCCGACTCCGGTCGGGAACCCGGCCCGAGAGCTTTCCGGTCCGATCGGCGAGGGTCCGGTCGCGGTTGCGCCCCGCGAGCGGATGGAGGTCGGTCCGGAGGGTGTACGCGTCGCGCCGGAACCACTCCGGACGGGCCGCGTACGCAGGTAACACGGCCGTCCGGTGCGGCCGGACCGGGATTCCCCGGTCGTGCCGGACGCCGGAACCGCACCAGCCGACCGGACGACGGCCGGCCCGCAGACCGATCAGCCGGCTTCGGCCGGCCCCCAGACCAGCCGACCGGACGACGGCCGGCCCGCAGAACCGACACCGCCGGCCCGACCGGCGGCGTCCGTCCGACGACTTCGCCGGCCACCGGCACTCCACGGTGGACGGTACTGGCACAACTGCACAGTGAGATCGCGATCGGAGCCGGCACCCGTGCCGGCCGGTCGCACCGGGAACGGGGGAGGCAGGACCGCGACGCCGACCGGCCCTGCCTACCGAAGCCCCGTCCGCCCGCACGGTCACGGATCCGCGTAACGCCGGTGCCGCCGACTCCGGCGCTGCGCGGGATGCCACACCGGGACGGTCGGGCGGACGGGGCGCTTTTCACTCGACAAGGCGGCAGGATGTCCCGATAGGCGGATTCGACGAACGGATCCGAGCATATGCGCGGATTCGTCGTCGTACGCCCCCGGTCGGCGTAGGAGCCGAGCCGGCACCGGAGGGAGGAGCACTGATGCGTACGGGTGTCTGGCTGGTGGGTGGGCGTGGTTCGGTGGCGGTGACCAGTGTGGTCGGGGCGCTCGCCCTACGGGCCGGGCTCGCCGAACCGACCGGCTGCGTGACCGAACTGCCGGCGTTACGCGGCGCGGACCTTCCGGCCCTGACCGACCTGGTCTTCGGCGGGCACGACGTGGCCACCACCCCACTGCTGAAGAAGGCCGAGTCACTGGCTGACGCGGGCGTGCTGCCGGCCCGGCTGGTCGCCGCGCTGACCGAGGAACTCGGCACGGTCGAGGCGGAGCTGCGCCCGGCCCCGACCGCCACCCCTCAGGCCGCGGCGATCGAGGCGATCGGCGCCGACCTGAGCCGCTTCCGGGACCGTCACCGGCTGGACCGGGTGGTGGTGGTGAACGTCTCCTCGACCGAACCGGTCCCGGCCCCGCACCCCGGGCACACCGACCTCGCCGTCCTGGACCGGGCACTGGCCGAGGGCAGTCCGCTGCCGCCCAGTGCGGCGTACGCGTACGCCGCCTTCGCCACCGGCTGCTCCTATGTGGATTTCACTCCGTCGACGGGCGCCCGGCTGCCCGCCCTCGCCGAACTGGCGGAACGGGCCGGCGTGCCGTACGCCGGACACGACGGCAAGACCGGTGAGACGCTGGTCAAGTCGGTGCTGGCCCCGATGTTCGCGATGCGTCACCTCCAGGTGCGCAGCTGGTCCGGGGTGAACCTGCTCGGCGGCGGCGACGGCGCCAACCTCGCCGAACCGGCGGCGAACGCGGCCAAGACGGCCAGCAAGCAGCGGGTGCTCGGCGAGACCCTGGGGTACGTGCCGCAGGGCAACACCCGGATCGAGTACCTCGACGACCTCGGCGACTTCAAGACCGCCTGGGACCTGGTCACCTTCTCCGGCTTCCTCGGCACCCCGATGCGGATGGAGTTCACCTGGCACGGCTGTGACTCGTCGCTGGCCGCGCCGCTGGTGCTCGATCTCGCCCGGCTGACCGCCGCCGCGCACCGGGCCGGCCGTACCGGGCCGCTGACCGAACTGGCCTTCTTCTTCAAGGATCCGCTCGGGGAGACTCCACACGGGCTCGCCGAGCAGTGGGCGACCCTCTGCGGATTCGCCCGCGGACTGGCCCCCGCCCCCACCGGACCGACACCCCCGACACCCCCGACAGCCCCGCCCGACCCGGACGCGTCCGGCGTGCGGCCAGCAGGCCCGAACCCGACGGGCGGCGCGGCGGGCGGTGCCGGAGAGGCCGAGGAGGTCCGGCATGCCCTCCCTCGCTGACCTGGCCCAACTCGTCCGGGCACCGGCCGCGCTCTCGGTACCCGGCGACGTGGTGGCCGGGGCCGCCGCCGCCGACGCACTGGACCGTCGGGTACCCGGGCTGGCCGGGGCGTCGGTGCTGCTCTACTGGGCCGGGATGGCCGCCAACGACTGGGCGGACCGGGAACTCGACGCCCGGGAGCGACCGGAGCGGCCGATCCCCAGCGGACGGGTCTCACCCGGGGTCGCCCTCGGCGTCTCTGCCGGGCTCACCGCCGCCGGCGTGGCGCTGGCCGGCCTGACCGGAGGGCGTCGGGCGCTGGCGGTCGCGGTGCCGCTGGCCGGCGCGGTCTGGGCGTACGACCTGCGGGCCAAGAACACCGCCGCCGGTCCGGCGCTGATGGCCGCCTGCCGGGGACTGGACGTGCTGCTCGGGGCTAGCCAGGGGCGTACGGTCCGGGCCGTGCCGGCGGCGCTGACCGTCGCCGCGCACACGTACACGGTCACCGAACTCTCCCGGCGGGAGGTCTCCGGCGCGTCCCGGGCCCTGCCGGCGGCAACCCTGGCCGGCACCGCCGTGGTCGCCGCCGCCGCGGCGGCCGGTCGCCGCGCCGGCGAGCGGTGCACCCAGGACCGGGGGACCGGCCGCCGGTCGTTCGTGCCGGCGGCGCTCGCCGGTTGGCGGGCCGTGGTGCCGGCCGCGCTCGCCGGCTGGTACGGCCTGCAGTACGGCGCCGCACAGGCCCGGGTGGCCGCCGATCCGCAGGCGTCCCGGGTCCGGGCGGCGGTCGGCGCCGGCATCACCGGACTGCCCGCGCTGCAGGGCGCACTGGTCGCCCGGGCCGGAGCGGCACTGCTCGGGGTGGCGGTGGCCGCCGCCGCACCGCTCGGCCGACGGCTCGCCCGGAAGGTCTCCCCGACGTGACCGGCACCGTCCCCGCCGTACCCGGGCTGCGGTTCGGCTACGGCACCAACGGATTCGCCAACCACCGGCTGGACGACGCGCTGCGGGTCATCGCCGATCTCGGCTACCAGGGGGTCGCGCTGACCCTGGACCACGACCACCTGGATCCGTTCGCCCCGCAACTCGCGGCCCGGGTGGCGGCGGTCGGCCGGCGGCTGGCCGAGCTCGGCCTCGGGGTGGTGATCGAGACCGGGGCCCGCTACCTGCTCGACCCGGCGCACAAGCACGCGCCGACGCTGCTGCACGAGAACAACACCCTCCGGATCGAGTTCCTCCGCCGGGCCGTCGCGATCGGCGCCGACCTCGGCGCCGAGGCGGTCTCCTTCTGGTCCGGGGTACGGCCGGCCGATGTCGACCCGGCGACCGCCCGGGACCGGCTGGTGGCCGGCTGCGCCGAACTGGTCGGGGTCGCCGACGCCGCCGGGGTGGTGCTCGGCTTCGAACCGGAGCCCGGGATGCTGGTCGCCACCATCGCCGACTGGCGGGGGCTGCGCGACGCGCTCGGCGCACCGCCGCACTTCGGCATCACCCTCGACATCGGACACTGCCGTTGCCTGGAGCCGCTGCCGGTGCCGCAGTGCGTGACCGAGGTGGCCGGGCACCTGGTCAACGTACAGATCGACGACATGCGCCGGGGGGTGCACGAGCACCTGGAATTCGGCACCGGGGAGATCGACTTCCCGCCGGTGCTGGCCGCGCTGGCCGAGGCCGGGTACGCCGGACTGGTCGCCGTCGAACTGCCCCGGCACTCGCACGCCGCGCCGTCGGTGGCGGCGCACTCGATCAGGTTCCTGCGCGCCGCCGAAGCCGCCGCCACGACCGGGGGCGCCACGGCCGTCACCATCCCGCCGGGTCGGGGGAGCGGGGCCGGCGCGCCGGACTGAACGGAGCTTTCACCGGGGGGATCGCGACCACCATCCACCAACGCACGACTGGCTGGGGAGGACCGATGGAACCGGAACGGGAACTGGAACACCTGCGGGCGGCGCTGTCCGCCGTACCGGAGGAGGGCGGAAGCGACCGGGACTGGCTGACCGGCGCGCTGGACCGGGTCGCGGCCGACCCGGGCGCGTTCGGCCGGCTCTTCGCGGCGGCCGGCCGCCGGTGCGGCCGGAGCCCACTGCCCGGGCTGCCGGACTGGACCGCCGACGAGGCGGCCCGGGTGCTGTTGCTCGCCGCGCTGCCGCCGGCCGCGCTGCCCGGTCAGGTCGAGGCCGGCTACCGGTACGGCGACGCGGCCGAGAAACGGGCGGTGCTGCGCGCCCTGCCGCTGCTGCCGGTCGGGGACGCCGGGGTGCCGCTGCTGCACGACGCGATCCGGACCAACGACACCCGGCTGGTCGCCGCCGCCCTCGGCCGGTACGCCGACCGCCTCGACCAGCCCGCCTGGCGGCAGGCGGTGCTCAAGTGTGTCTTCACCGGGATCCCGCTGTCGGTGGTGCACCGGCTCGACGAGCGGGCCGACGCCGAACTGGCCGTGATGCTCGCCGGCCTCGCCGAGGAACGCCGGGCCGCCGGACGGGAGATGCCGGCCGACGCGACCGGACTGCTGGACCGACTGAGTGTGTCCGACCGGCCGGGGACCCCGGCCGGGGCGGGCGCGGAGGAGGCGTGATGAGGATCTTCGACCCGCACATCCACATGACCTCGCGGACCACCGACGACTACGAACGGATGGCCGCGGCCGGGGTACGCGCCCTGGTGGAGCCGGCGTTCTGGCTCGGCCAGCCGAGGACCAGCGCCGCGTCGTTCGTCGACTACTTCGACTCGCTGATCGGCTGGGAGCCGTTCCGGGCCAGCCAGTTCGGCATCCGACACTTCGCCACCATCGCGCTCAACCCGAAGGAGGCGAACGACCCGCGCTGCCGGGAGGTGCTCGACCTGCTGCCCCGCTACCTGGACAAGGACGGGGTGGTGGCGGTCGGCGAGGTCGGCTACGACTCGATGACCCCGGAGGAGGACGAGGTCTTCGCCGCCCAGCTCGCCCTCGCGGTCGAGTACGACCTGCCGGCCCTGGTGCACACCCCGCACCGGGACAAGGCCCGGGGCACCGAACGGACCCTGGCGGTGGTCGCCGAGTCCGGTCTCGAACCGGGTCGGGTGGTGATCGACCACCTGAACGAGGTGACCACGCCGCTGGTCCGGGACACCGGCTGCTGGCTCGGCTTCTCCATCTATCCGGAGACCAAGATGTCCCCGTCCCGGATGGTCGAGCTGCTGCGCACGTACGGCACCGAGCGGATGCTTGTCAACTCGGCCGCCGACTGGGGCAGGTCGGATCCGCTGCTGACCCGGGCCACCGGGGAGGCGATGCTGGCCGCCGGGTTCACCGAGGACGACGTCGACCGGGTGCTCTGGCGCAACCCGGCGGAGTTCTACGGCCAGTCCGGCCGGCTGGAACTGCCGCGGCCGGAGACGGCGGAGCCCGGGACGGTGGAGCCCGGGACGGTCGTGCCGGTGGGGGCGGCGGAGCCGGTGGGCGCGGCGGGGCCGGTGCCGACGTTCGCCGGTAACTCGATTCTGCGGGGTGGCAGCTGATGCGGTTGCGGCACGCCGACGGACAGACGGTCCACCTGAGCTACTGCACCAACGTGCACCCGGCCGAGGACCTGGCCGGGGTGACGGCACAGCTCGACACGTACGCGGCACAGGTGCGGCGGCGGCTCGACGTCGACGTACTCGGGTTGGGGTTGTGGCTGGCCGCGCCGGTGGCGGCCGGGCTCGCCGCCGACCCGCAGGCCCGGCGACGGCTGCGCGCCGAACTGGCGGCACGCGGCCTGGAGGTGGTGACCCTGAACGGGTTCCCCTACCGGGCGTTCCAGGCGCCGGTGGTGAAGAAGGCGGTCTACCTGCCGGACTGGACCACCCGGGAGCGGCTGGTCTACACCCTGAACCTGGCCACCGTGCTGCTCGACCTGCTGCCCGACGACGCGGTCCGAGGCTCGATCTCCACCCTGCCGCTGGCCTGGCGCGAGCCGTGGGACACCGGGCGGGCCGGGCAGGCGAGCCGGGTGCTCGCCGAACTGGCCGACGGGCTGACCGAGCTGGCCTGGCGGACCGGCCGGGCGGTCCGGGTCGGTTTCGAACCGGAGCCGGGCTGCGTGGTCGAGTCCAGCACCCAGGCCGCCGCCCTGCTGGCCGGGATCGACACCGACCGGCTCGGCGTCTGTCTCGACCTGGCCCACCTGGCCTGCGCCTGGGAGGAGCCGGCGGCGGCGCTGGCCCGGCTGGCCGCCGCCGGGCTGCCGGTGGTGAAGGTCCAGGTCTCCGCCGCGTTGGCCGCCGCCGACCCGGTCGCGGCCGCGCCGACCCTGCGCGGGTACGTCGAACCCCGCTTCCTGCACCAGACCCGGGCCGAACCGTGCGGACGGGCGGCCGATCCGGCCGACCCGGCACACGCCGCCGACGACCTCGACGAGGCGCTGGACGCCGGGCTGCCGGGCGCCTGGCGAGTGCACTACCACGTGCCGCTGCACGCCGTCCCCGAGCCGCCGCTGGAGTCCACGGTGCCGGTGCTGCGTACCGCGTTGCGGGAGCTGTTCGCCGGGCCGGTCGCCGGCTGCGACCACCTGGACGTCGAGACGTACACCTGGGGGGTGTTGCCGGCGGCGCGGCGACCGGGCTCGGACGCGGAGCTGGCCGACGGGATCGCCGCCGAACTGGCCTTCGCCCGCGCCGAGCTGACCGCGCTGGGCCTGGCCGACATCTCCCGGTCCGACGGCGGCGTCCCCCGGGCCGGCCGTGGCCCGGACCCCGACCCAGGTTCTCCCCGGCCGGCCACGGTTCCGGCCACCCCAGGTGAGGAGGCGTGATGGCGGATCCACTGCTCGTGCTCGACGTGGTCGGGCTGACCCCTCGGCTGCTCGCGCACATGCCCCGGCTGCGCGCGGTCGCCGACACCGGGTTCCGGGCCGAACTCGGCACCGTGCTGCCGGCGGTGACCTGCTCGGCGCAGGCGACGATGCTCACCGGTGTGCCGCCGGCCGAGCACGGCATCGTCGGCAACGGCTGGTACTTCCGGGACCTCGGCGAGGTGTTCCTCTGGCGGCAGCACCACGCGCTGATGGGCGGGGAGAAGGTCTGGCAGGCCGCCCGCCGGCAGCGACCGGACTACACGGTGGCGAACGTCTGCTGGTGGTACGCGATGGGCGCCGACGTCAACTGGACGGTGACGCCCCGGCCGATCTACTACGCCGACGGCCGCAAGGAACCGGACTGCTACACCGACCCGCCGGAACTGCACGACGAGCTGACCGGCCGGTTGGGCGGGTTCCCGCTGTTCACGTACTGGGGACCGGGGGCGGGGCTGCCGTCGTCGCGGTGGATCTGCCGGGCCGCCGAGCAGATCATGACGGAGAAGAACCCGGACCTGACCCTGGTCTACGTCCCGCACCTCGACTACGACCTGCAACGGTACGGTCCGTCGTCGCCACAGGCGTCGGCCGCCGCCGCCGAGCTGGACGAGGTGCTCGGTCCGCTGCTGGAGGCCGCCGCCGCCTCGCACCGGACCGTGGTGGTGCTCTCCGAGTACGGCATCACCGAAGCGTCCCGGCCGGTGGACGTGAACCGGCTGCTCCGCGCCGAAGGGCTGCTCCGGGTCTACACCCAGGACGGCATGGAGTACCTGGACCCGTGGACGTCCCGGGCGTTCGCGGTCGCCGACCACCAGGTGGCGCACGTGTACGTGAAGGACCCGGCCGACGTACCAACGGTGGCGAAGCTCTGCGCCGGGCTGCCCGGGGTGGCCGAGGTGTTGGACGAGGCCGGCAAGGCCGGGTACGGGTTGGACCACGAACGCGCCGGCGAGCTGGTCCTGGTCGCCGAGCCGGACGCCTGGTTCACCTACTACTACTGGCTGGACGACAACCGGGCACCGGACTTCGCCCGGCTGGTGGAGATCCACCGCAAACCCGGCTACGACCCGGCGGAGCTCTTCTTCGACCCGGCCGACCCGGGTGCGGCGAAGCGCCGGGCGGCGGTGGCGCTGGCCCGCAAGAAACTCGGCATGCGCTACCTGATGAGCGTGGTCGGGTTGGACGCCGGGGCCCGGGCGGTACGCGGGTCACACGGCCGGCTGCCCACCGATCCGCAGGACGGTCCGGTGCTGCTCTGTTCGCAGCCCGGTCCGGCCCGGGACCGCTACCAGGCGACCGAGGTCAAGGGGTTGCTGCTCACCCTGGCCGGCCTGGCCGGGGCGACCGGTGAGCGGTCGTGACCGCGACGGTGCCGGCGGCGGATCTCGGGGCGCTGCGGAAGCGCTTCGACGACCAGCTCGGGGCGTTCCTGGACCGTCAGGACCCGGACTGGCCGGACGGCGCACCGCGCGGGGTCTTCACCACGCTGCGCCGGTTCGTGCTGGTCGGCGGCAAGCGGCTCCGCCCGCTCTTCTGCTACTGGGGCTGGCGGGGTGCCGGCGGCGCGGACGGTACGCCGATCGTGGCCGCCGCCGCCGCGTTGGAGCTGTTCCACGCGTTCGCGCTGATCCACGACGACATCATGGACGGCAGTGACCAGCGCCGGGGTGAGCCGTCGGTGCACCGGCTCTTCGCCGACCTGCACGCCCGGTCCGCCTGGCGGGGCGATCCGGCGTCGTACGGGCGCAGCACCGCGCTGCTCTGCGGTGACCTCTGCGCGGCCTGGGCCGACCAGTTGTTCCACGAGAGTGGGCTCTCCCCGGAACAGGTGCACCAGGGCTACGGCGTCTTCGCGACGATGCGGACCGAGGTGATCGCCGGGCAGTACCTGGACCTGGTCTCCGGGGTCGGGGACGGGTCGGTGGCGAGCGCGCTGACCGTGATCCGGATGAAGGCGGCCCGCTACACGGTGACCCGGCCGTTGCAGATCGGCGCGGCGCTGGCCGCCGGGTCGCCGGAGCTGCTGGCCGCGTTGGCCGCCTTCGGCGACCCGCTCGGTGACGCGTTCCAGCTGCGCGACGACGTGCTCGGGGTCTTCGGCGATCCGGCGCTGACCGGAAAGTCCATTCTGGACGACCTGCGCGAGGGAAAGCCGACGGTGATGATGGCGCTGGCCCGGGGTGGTGCCGACCGGGCCCAGGCGCAGCGGTTGAAGGAGCTGTTCGGCAATCCGGAGCTCGACCCGGAGGGCGCGGCCGAGTTGCGGGCGATCATCGTCGGCACCGGCGCGCTGGACCGGATCGAGCAGATGATCAAGGTACGGACCGACGCCGCGCTGACCGCGCTGGCTGACGCGCCGATCAGCGACGAGGCCGCCTCGGTGCTTGCCGCGCTGGCCGCCGAGGCCGTGGAGCGGCACGGATAACCCTGGTCCGGCGGCGCGTGGTAGGGCGTACCGAGGTGATCGGGAACAGCGCACGGCGACTAGTTGATCAGCTTTGCCATAACTTTTTTCCACGTTGACAGAAGTTCATGTTGGCGCGGCAGAAGGTATGGACACATCAACACATCGAAATTAGTGTGTCGAGCAAAGCTCATTCGTATGACGTCGAGGTTACCGACGGCGCGGTCAGCCCACGACGGTGATCGGCGTACCGGTGCGTCCACACCGGTCGACGGTCGAGGCCTGGCGGGTACGGCGACCCCTCCGGCCGAGCCCCACCCCGACGGCATCTGGCGCGACGGCGAGCGCCCTGCCTGTACATACCTGTTCAGGACGGGAGTGCACGACCATGTCTCCACACCACCAACCCCCATCGCCCGGCTCCCGCCAGGTCGGTCCGGCCCACGCGACGAGGCGCCGGGCCTGGATCACCGGGGCCGCGCTGCTGGTGGCCACCGCCGTACCGGCGGTGGTCGTCCCGGCCAGCCCGGCCATGGCGCACACGATCAATCCGGCCGACTTCCAGCAGGTGACCCTGGCCCGGGGCGTCGCCGAACTGGGCGAACCGATGTCACTGGCGGTGCTGCCGGACCGCTCGGTCCTGCACACCGCCCGCAACGGCACGTTGCGCCGGACCGACGCCGCCGGCAACACCTCGGTGATCGCGACGATCCCGGTCTACACCCACGACGAGGAAGGGTTGCAGGGCGTCGGGGTGGACCCGAACTTCGCCAGCAACCGGCACATCTACCTCTACTACGCACCGCCACTGTCCACGCCCGGCGGTGACGCGCCGGCCACCGGCACGGCGGCGCAGTTCGCGCCGTTCAGCGGAGTCAACCGGTTGTCCCGGTTCACCCTGAACGCCGACTACACGGTCAACATGAGCAGCCAGGTGGCGGTGCTCGACGTGGCCGCCGACCGGGGCATGTGCTGCCACGTCGGCGGTGACATCGACTTCGACGCGGCCGGCAACCTCTATCTCTCCACCGGAGACGACAGCAACCCGTTCGAGTCGTCCGGCTACTCCCCGCTCGACGAGCGGACCAACCGCTACCCGGCGTACGACGCGCAGCGGTCCGCCGGCAACACCAACGACCTGCGGGGCAAGATCCTGCGGATCAAGGTGAACTCGAACGGGACGTACTCGATCCCGGCCGGGAACATGTTCGCACCGGGGACCCCGAACACCCGGCCGGAGATCTACGCCATGGGCTTCCGCAACCCGTTCCGGCTCAGCGTCGACCGGGCCACCGGGGTCGTCTACGTCTCCGACTACGGCCCGGACGCCGGCTCGACCAACTCCAGCCGCGGACCCAGCGGCCAGGTCGAGTTCAACCGGGTCCCCGCCCCCGGCAACTACGGCTGGCCGTACTGCACCGGGACGAACACCAGCGCGGAGACCTACAACGAGTACACCTTCCCGAGCGGCCCCAGCGCGGCGAAGTACAACTGCACCGGCGGCCCGACCAACAACTCGTTCCGCAACACCGGCCAGACCACCCTGCCGCCGGCGCAGCCGGCCTGGATCAGGTACGCCGGTGACGCCGGCAGCCCGTCGGAGTTCGGCAGCGGCTCCGAGTCGCCGCACGCCGGCCCGGTCTACCGGTACGACGCCAACAACCCGTCGCCTACCAAGTTTCCCTCCTCGTTCGACGGCCAGTTCTTCGCCACCGAGTTCGGCCGTGGCTGGATCAAGCCCATCCACGTGAACGCCGACGGCACCCGGGGCGCCATCGACACCTTCCCGTGGACCGGCAAGCAGGTGATGGACTCGGCGTTCGGCCCGGACGGTGCCTACTACGTGCTCGACTACGGCGCAGGCTGGGGCAGCGGGGACGCCAACTCGGCGGTCTACCGGTTCGACTACGTCGGCGGCGGCAACCGGGCCCCGATCGCGATGGCCAGCGCCACCCCGACCTCCGGAGCGGCACCGCTGACCGTGACCTTCTCCTCGGCTGGCTCGACCGACCCGGAGGGCGGCGCGCTGACGTACTCCTGGAGCTTCGGTGACGGCACCACGTCCACGGCGGCCAACCCGACGAAGACGTACACCACGAACGGGCAGTACACGGCGACCCTGACCGTACGGGATCCGGCCGGCGCGACCGGCAGCGCCAGCGTGCCGATCAACGTCGGCAACACCGCGCCGACGGTCACCATCACCGCCCCGGCCTCCGGGCAGGTTGTGGACTTCGGTGAGACGGTGCCGTTCCAGATCACCGTCACCGACCCCGAGGACGGCACGGTCGACTGCTCCCGGGTCAAGATGACCTACCTGCTCGGTCACGACAGTCACGCCCACGAGATCACCTCAGCCAACGGCTGCACCGGCAGCATCACCATCCCGGTGGACGGCGAGCACGACGACGCGGCGAACATCTTCCCGGTCTTCGACGCCCAGTACACCGACAACGGCGGACTGACCACCCGCAACCAGGCCGAACTCGCGCCGAAGCACCGGCAGGCGGAACACTACGAGACCTCCTCCGGCATCACCAGGTACGCCAAGACGCCCGCCGAGGGCGGGTACACGGTGGGTGACATCAACAGTGGCGACTGGATCGGGTTCCAGCCGTACCGGCTGAACAACGTCAACGGGTTCACCGCCCGGGTCTCCTCGGCCGGCTCCGGCGGCACCCTCCAGATCCGGGCCGGCTCGGCCACCGGCACGGTGCTCGGCAGCGCCGCCGTACCGGTCACCGGCGCCTGGGACACCTTCACCACCGTCTCCGGCACCATCAGCAACCCGCCGTCCGGCACCACCACGCTCTACCTGACCTTCGCCGGCTCCGGCACCGGTCACCTCTACGACCTGGACGCCTTCACCCTCAACACCGGCAGTTCGACCGGAACAGGCACCGGGCCGATCGTCGGCCTGGCCAGCAAGTGCCTGGAGATCGACGGTGGCAACACCGCCGACGGTGCGCAGGCGCAGATCTGGAGCTGTACGGGCTCGACCCACCAAACCTGGACCCGCAACGGGCAGACCCTGCGTACGCTCGGCAAGTGCCTGGACGTCAACGGTGCCGGCACCGCCAACGGCACCAAGATCCAGCTTTGGACCTGCAACGGCACCGCCGCCCAGAACTGGGCCCCACAGTCCGACGGCACCCTCCGCAACCCGTCGTCGGGCAAGTGCCTGGACGTCTCCAACAACAGCTCCGCCAACGGCCAGGACGTCCACCTCTGGGAATGCATAGCCGGCGCCGCCAACCAGCGCTGGACCCTGCCCTGACCGGTCGGGAGGGGCCTCCTCGCGATCCGCAGCGGGAGGGGCCCTTCCCACCGTCCTCATCCCACCGCCCTCACGAGGAGAGCGACGATGCGCAGACGACCGCACCGCCCCGACCGGAGGCCGATCCGCTCGGTCCTCGGTCTCACCACCAGCGCGCTCGTGGTACTGGCCTGCACCACGGTGCCGGCCGGCCCGGCCAGCGCCGCCGACACCCCGTACGACGTGCTGGTCTTCTCCAAGACCGCCGGGTTTCGGCACGACGCCATTCCGGCCGGGATCCAGGCGATCCGAGACCTCGGCGCGGCGAACAGCTTCACCGTGACCGCCACCGAGGACTCGACCGGGTTCACCACCAGCAACCTTGCCCAGTACGAGGCGGTGGTCTTCCTGAACACCACCGGTGACGTACTCAACGCCACTCAGCAGACTGCCTTCGAGTCGTACATCCGCGGTGGCGGAGGGTACGTCGGGGTGCACTCCGCCGCCGACACCGAGTACGACTGGTCGTTCTACGGCAACCTGGTCGGGGCGTACTTCGCCTCGCACCCGGCGATCCAGCAGGCCAACGTGAAGGTCGAGAACCGGGCGCACGCGGCGACCGCACACCTGCCGCAGACCTGGACCCGCACCGACGAGTGGTACAACTACCGCACCAACGCCCGGTCCACCGCCCGGGTGCTGGCGACGCTGGACGAGTCGTCGTACTCCGGTGGCGGGATGGGCACGGACCACCCGCACGCCTGGTGCAAGACGTACGAGGGCGGCCGCTCCTTCTACACCGGCGGTGGGCACACCCAGGCCTCGTACACCGACTCGGCGTTCCGGGCGCACCTGCTCGGCGGCATCCGGTACGCGGCCGGCCGGACCAAGGCGGACTGTCGGCCCGAGACCGGCTACTCCGCCATCTACAACGGCTCGACCACCGGCTGGTCCCAGGCCGGGCCGGGCAGCTTCAGCAACTCCGACGCCACGCTGACCTCGGTCGGCGGCATGGGCCTGTACTGGTACAGCGCCAAGCAGTACACCTCGTACTCGCTGAAGCTGGACTGGCGGATGCCCGGCGACGACAACTCCGGGGTGTTCGTCGGCTTCCCGGCGTCGACCGACCCGCAGTCGGCGATCGACAACGGCTACGAGGTGCAGATCGACGCCACCGACAGCGCCGACCGGACCACCGGCGCGATCTACGGCTTCAAGTCGGCGGACATCACCGCCCGCGACGCCGCGCTGAACCCGCCCGGGGAGTGGAACAGCTACGAGCTGCTGGTCGAGGGGGAGCGGCTGCGGGTCTACCTGAACGGTGTGCTGGTCAACGACTTCACCAACACCGACCCGGTGCGGTCGCTGGCCGGGTACGTCGGGATCCAGAACCACGGCACCGGTGACGACGTGTCGTTCCGGAACATCCGGATCAAGGAGCTCGGCAGCGGTCCCGGCCCGGACCCGGTCGGCAACACCACGGTGCAGGCCGAGGCGTTCAGTGCGCAGAGCGGCGTCACAGTGGTCGGTAAGGCCAGCGCTGTCGGCGGCTCGGCGATCGGGTACCTCGACCCGGGTGACTGGGCCGCGTACAACGGGCAGAACCTGTCCGGAGTCACCTCGCTGCGGGCCCGGGTCGCCTCCGGCGGTGCCGGCGGCACCCTCCAGGTCCGGACCGGGTCCCAGACCGGCCCGGTGCACGGCACCGCGACGATCTCGAACACCGGTGGCTGGGAGAACTTCACCGAGGTGAGCACCGCGCTGAGCGGTGTGCCGAGCGGCACCCAGAACCTCTACCTGACCGTCGCCGGCTCCGGCGGCGGGCTCTACGACGTCGACGAGTTCACCCTGGTCCGCTCGACCGGCGGCAGCACCGGGACCGGGCCGGTGGTCGGGCTCGCCGGCAAGTGCCTGGAGATCGACGGCGGCAGCAGCGCCGACGGGGCGCAGGCACAGATCAACACCTGCGCACCGAACTCGGCCAGGCAGACCTGGACCCGTACCGGGCAGACCCTGCGGGCCCTCGGTAAGTGCCTCGACGTCTCCGGTGCGGGCACGGCGAACGGTACGAAGATCCAGCTCTGGACCTGCAACGGTGGGGCGGCACAGAACTGGACCGCCCAGTCCGACGGCACGCTGCGTAACCCCAACTCCGGCAAGTGCCTTGACGTGTCGAACAACAGCTCGGCGGACGGTCAGGACGTACACCTCTGGCAGTGCATCTCCGGCGCCGCCAACCAGCGGTGGACCCTGCCCTGACCCTTCGGTTCCGGCCGCGTGACCGGGACCGCCCACCCCACCACCCGATCGCCCCGGACCGGAGCCCACCGGTCCGGGGCGATCCGTCACGGGTACGGGGTCTTTCTCGGTCCGGCCGCGACCGCCTAGAGTGGTCTCGGCGATCCTCGGTGGTGGCCGGCGACCAGGCGGGAGGCGCAACCCGCCCGGCTCGGGTGCGGGTGACGCACGCGCCGGACACGTCGCCGGAGAACTTCGCCGCCGTCCCGGACGGTCACCCTCGCCCCGGTCCACCGGCGCCGCGTACGGCGCAGTCGCGAATCCCGCGTGTGATCAACAGGGAGAAGACCATGGCGCGACCCATCACGCTCTTCACCGGCCAATGGGCCGACCTGCCGTTCGAGGAGGTGTGCCGGCTCGCCTCGGAGTGGGGCTACGACGGGCTGGAGATCGCCTGCTGGGGTGACCACTTCGAGGTCGACAAGGCCCTCGCCGACCCCTCGTACGTCGACCGCAAGCGGGAGACGTTGGCCAAGTACAACCTGCAGGTCTTCACCATCTCCAACCATCTCGTCGGGCAGGCGGTCTGCGACCACCCGATCGACGAGCGGCACCAGGACATCCTGCCGGCCCGGATCTGGGGCGACGGGGAGCCCGAGGGAGTACGGCAGCGGGCCGCCGAGGAGATCAAGGACACCGCCCGGGCGGCGGCGAAGCTCGGGGTGAAGACGGTCGTCGGCTTCACCGGCTCGTCGATCTGGCACACCCTGGCCATGTTCCCGCCGGTGCCGCCGTCGATGATCGAGAAGGGGTACGAGGACTTCGCCAACCGCTTCAACCCGATCCTCGACGTCTTCGACGAGGTCGGGGTGCGGTTCGCCCACGAGGTGCACCCGAGCGAGATCGCGTACGACTACTGGACCACCAAGCGGACCCTGGAGGCGATCGGCAACCGGCCGGCGTTCGGGCTGAACTGGGACCCGTCGCACTTCGTCTGGCAGGAGCTGGACCCGGTGAACTTCATCTTCGACTTCGCCGACCGGATCTACCACGTGGACTGCAAGGACGCGAAGGTCCGTACCGGTGACGGCCGCCGGGGCCGGCTCTCGTCCCACCTGCCCTGGGCCGATATGCGCCGGGGCTGGGACTTCGTCTCCACCGGCCACGGCGACGTGCCGTGGGAGGACTGCTTCCGGGCGTTGAACGCCATCGGCTACGACGGCCCGATCTCCGTCGAGTGGGAGGACGCCGGGATGGACCGGCTGGTCGGGGCGCCGGAGGCGTTGCAGTTCGTCCGCCGGCTGGCCTTCGACGCACCGAACGCCGCCTTCGACGCGGCGTTCAGCAGCCGCGACTGAGCGCGGTCGCCGGCCCGACCGCCAGAGGTGACCGCGACCGCCAGAGGCGGCGTGACAGCCGGAGGCGGCGTGACAGCCAGAGGTGACCCGTCCGGCCATGGCCGGACGGGTCACCCGTCTGTGTGAGCCTCCCCGGCCCGGGGTCGGGCCGGGCCGGTCAGAACGTGGTGCCGTTGGTACCGGCGCCACCGGACCGGGAGGCGCTGGCCGGGGAGGGGCTGGACGTCGACCCCGACGACGTGGTCGACTTCGACGAGGTGCCGGATTCGGTGCCGCTGTCTCCAGCGACCAGTGCGGCCGACCCACCGTTGTTTCCGGTGGTGCCGTTGCCGGCGGCGGCGCCGAGCTTCTCGCCCAGCCGGGTGTGGCTGAGCCGGTCCTTGCCCTCGGCGTAGAGCCGGTTCGCCTGGGCCTGGGCCACCCCGGCCGCCTCCTGCACCGTCGGGTGGTCGAGAACCTTGCGACCCTGCATGACCAGCTGCTCGTACCGCTCCCGGCCCGCGCGGGCGCCCAGGACGAAGCCCACAGCCAGCCCGCCGACGAACCACAGCTTTCCGCGCATGGCGGCTCCTTCCGTGTTGACGCGCTCCGTCCACCGGTGTTCCCGGCGGTGAGGTGTCTCGCGCCTGCGTCGTCTGTCTCCAGGTCCGTACCCATCCTCCACCGTAGTCATGCCTGGTTGGGGTCGACCTGACGATTTGTCCGGTCCCGGGGAGACGGTCCCGGGGAGACGGCCCCGGGCCGGCGTCGGGGGAGAACCCGGTGGACCACCACCCCCGCTCGTCCTGTACTCTTGTCCCGTCGCACCGCGAAGGAGAGATCCGCAGCGGGACTAGCGATCCCCTGTAGCTCAATTGGCAGAGCAGCCGGCTGTTAACCGGCAGGTTATTGGTTCGAGTCCAATCGGGGGAGCTCCTCTCATCTGATGCCCGCCGGCCAGCTGGCGGGCATTGTTCGTTCCAGGACCGCTCCGACGCGTCCGCGCCGTCGCGCTGCGGCTCGGTCACCGAGCCGGTACCTTCCGGAGGCGGCGGGGTCGACAGGTGCGCCCCCCACGCGTCGACGGGTGCGCCCCCACGCGCGCTCGGGGAAACCGCACCCGGAACGGATGGAGAAGATGGCCGGATCCCGTAGCCGGGTCGCTCTGCTGGTCGCCGGTCTCCTGGTGCTCGGCTGGTTGGCCGTCGGCGCCTTCGCCGGGCCGTACGCGGGACGGCTCAGCGACGTCGCGGTCAACGACAACGCGGCGTTCCTGCCGGAGGACGCGGAGGCGACCCGGGCCCAGCGGCTCTCCGCCGAGTTCGCCGAGCGGGAAACCGTGCCCGCGCTGGTCGTCTACACCCGGGAGAGCGGGCTCACCGACGCCGACCGGCAGCGGGTGGCCGCGGCGACCGCCCGGTTCGCCGAGCTGCCCGGGGTGGTCCCGCCGCTGTCGCCGCCGATACCCAGCGACGACGGCAGGGCGCTGCAGGTGGTGGTGCCGGTCGACAGCGCGGACGGCAACCGCACCCCCGAACTGGTCGGCGAACTGCGCCGTACCGCCGGGGAGACCGCCACGGACGGCCTGCAGGTCGCGGTCGGCGGCCCCGCCGGCTTCCTCGGTGACCTGGTCGAGGTCTTCTCCTCGATCGACGGGCCACTGCTGCTGGTCACCCTCGGCGTGGTACTGGTCATCCTGCTCGTCGTCTACCGCAGCCCGATCCTGTGGGTCATCCCGATGCTCGCCGCCGGCCTGTCGTACACGCTCGCCGCCTTCGCCGTCCACCAGCTGGCCGCCTCCGGCGTCATCATGCTGAACGGGCAGGCCCAGGGCATCCTCACCGTGCTGGTCTTCGGTGCCGGCACCGACTACGCCCTGCTGCTGATCGCCCGGTACCGCGAGGAACTCTGCCACCACGAGGGAATCGTCCGGGCCATGCTCGCCGCCTGGCGCGGCGCCGCCCCGGCCATCGTCGCCTCCGCCGGCACCGTGATCGCCGGCCTGGTCTGCCTGCTGCTCTCCAGCCTCACCTCGAACCAGGCCCTCGGCCCGGTCTCCGCCGTCGGTATCGCGGCCACCCTGGTGGTCATGCTCACCTTCCTGCCCGCGTTGCTGATGCTGGGCGGCAGGTGGATGTTCTGGCCCCGGACCCCGAACCGGGAGCACGCCGCCACCGTCGGCCGGCTCTGGAAACCGACCGCCGACTTCGTTGCCCGTCGCGCCCGGCTCGTCTGGCTGGCCACCAGCCTGGTCCTGGTCGGGCTCGCCGTCGGAGTGACCCAGCTCGGCAGCACCCGGCTCGGTGAGACGGAACTGTTCACCAACCGGCCGGACTCGGTGGTCGCCCAGGAGGCGATCGACCGGCACTTCCCCTCCCGCGGACAGGGCACCCCGGCCGAGATCTTCACCGCCGCCGGCGCCGCCGACCAGGTGCTGGCCGCCGCCCGGGCGGTGCCCGGGGTGGCCGACGTCCGCGCCGTGCCGGCCACCCCGCCCGGCGCCCCGGCCGGCCCCGGTGGGCAGCCTGGCGGCCAGCCAGGGAGCCCCGACGGGTCCGGTGCTCCGTCCACCGCCGCCGAACCCAAGGTGGTGGACGGGCGGGTCCAGCTCCTGGCCACCCTGACCGCCGCGCCGGACAGCGAGGAGGCGGAGCGGACCGTACGCCAGCTGCGGGTCGCCGTACACGCGGTGCCCGGTGCGGACGCGTTGGTCGGCGGATTCACCGCCATCACTGTCGACACCTCGGATGCGGCGATCCGGGACCGGAACGTCATCATCCCGGTTGTCCTCGCGGTGATCGTGGTGATCCTGGCGCTGCTGCTGCGCTCCCTGCTCGCCCCGGTGCTGCTGATCCTGACCGTGGTGCTGTCGTTCCTGGCCACCCTCGGGCTCTGCGCGCTGCTGTTCCGGTACGTCTTCGGGTTCCCCGGGGTCGACGCGTCCTTCCCGCTGTTCGCCTTCGTCTTCCTGGTCGCACTCGGGATCGACTACAACATCTTCCTGATGAGTCGGGTCCGTGAGGAGGCCGTCCGACAGGGGACCCGGGCCGGGGTGCTGCGCGGACTGGTCGTCACCGGCGGCGTCATCACCTCGGCCGGGATCGTCCTCGCCGCGACCTTCTCGGCGCTCGCCGTACTCCCACTGGTGATCCTGATCGAACTGGGCGTGGCGGTCGCGCTCGGCGTACTGCTGGACACCATCGTGGTCCGCACGCTGCTGGTGCCGGCGTTGAGCCACGACCTCGGACCGGTGATCTGGTGGCCGTCCCGGCTGGCCCGGGACGCGCCCCCACCCGTTGGCGGGAGTTCCGGTGCGGACGGGTGACCCGGTGGCACCGGCGACCGGCACCGCGCCACCCGCCGAAACCGACGTCGTGATCGTCGGCGGCGGCCTGGCCGGGCTGGCCGCCGCCCGCCGGCTGCACCGGGCCGGCACCCCGTGGGTCCTGGTCGAGGCCGCCGACCGGCTCGGCGGCCGGGTCGCCACCGACCGGGTCGACGGCTACCTGCTCGACCGGGGCTTCCAGGTGGTGAACACCGCCTACCCCCGGCAGGCGGCGCTGCTCGACCCGGACGACCTGGAGCTCGGCCTCCTCACCCACGGCGTACTGGTCCGGCGGGGCGCGGGTCTGCACCGGATGGTCCACCCGCTGCGCGATCCGCTCGGCGCGGCCCGCACCGTGCTCACCGGCCTTGCCGACGCCGCACAGCTCGGCCGGATCGGACAGGCACCCGGGGCCGTCGGTGCCCTGGCCCGGACGGCGGGCGCGGAGCGGATCAGCAGCGTGGGGTACGCCTTCGACCGGCTCCGGCTGGCCGGGTACGCCGCCCGCTGCGCCACGTACCCGGTGGAGCGGCTGCTGGCGGTGCCGGAGCTGACCACCGAGCTGGAGCTGCGTCGGGTCGGGCTCTCGGACCGGGGCATGGAGGAACTGCTCCGGCCGTTCCTCTCCGGAGTCTTCGGCGAGCGGGAGCTGACCACCTCCAGCCACGTGCTGGCGATGGTCGTCCGCGCCTTCGCCCGGGGCCGGATCGGGCTGCCGGCGGCCGGGATGGCGGCGTTGCCGGCAGCGCTGGCGGCAACGCTGCCCACCCCACTGATCACCCTGGGCGTGCCGGTCACCTCGGTCCGGTCCGGGCTGGTGACCACCGCGGCCGGCCCGATCCGCTGCCGGGCCGTCCTGGTCGCCGTCGACCCGGGTACGGCCAACCGGCTGCTCCCCGGCCTGCCGCCGGTACGGATGAACGGGCTGACCACGTACTACCACTCGACCGCACAGCCGCCGCTGGACGAACCGGTCCTGCTGCTCGACGGGGACCGGGGCGGCCTGGTGGCCAACACCGTCGTGCCGAGTCTGGCCGCGCCGACGTACGCCCCGGCCGGGCGGCACCTGGTCGCCACCTCGGTCGCCGGGCCGCCGGCCCCGCCGGAGCCGGCCGTCCGGGCCGAACTCGCCCGGCTGTACGGCGTACCGGTCGACGACTGGGAGCACCTGACCACGGTGGCGGTGCCGGCGGCGCTGCCCGCCACCCCGCCCCCGCGACGGCGGCTCCGTGCACCGGTGGTGCTGGGGGATGGCCTATTCGTGGCCGGTGACCACCGGGCGAGCCCGTCGGCGCAGGGGGCCCTGGCCAGCGGCTGGCGCGCCGCCGGTGCGATCCTCCGACGGCTGCGGGGTGCCGGCTCCGTGGCAGCGGGGTACTCATAATCCCTCGGTCCCGAGTAATCCCCCGGTCCCGAGGGTGATCGGATCAGGTCCCCGGCAGGGGCTGACGGGCCGATGCGGCGTCGCCCGATTGTCGGCTCCGGTTGCTATCCTCGCCGTGCCGGATCCGGCGGGATACGCCGGGCCCGGTGGCGTCACCGGACACTCGACCGTGTCAGCTCCCGTCGGGGTGCTCGGCTGCGATGTCGGTGGTCGGTCGGCGGTATACCGGGATACGATCCCGGGCGCTGCCAGCGCGGGGCGGTAGCTCAGTCGGTTAGAGCAGGGGACTCATAATCCCTCGGTCGCGGGTTCGAGTCCCGCCCGCCCCACCCATAACCTTTGAGCTGGGAAAACGTGAAAGTGGACGTGGCGGTACCCGAACCGCCCTGGCGAACGCGTTGTGACCGGGTGAGACCTGGGCGTCTGCATGGTGCGGCCGTCGTCGTGCGCGGACGGCCGAGTGCTCCGAGGGCCGCGGTGATCGACCGGATCGGGTACGCCCCCGGGTTGGGCCCTGCTGGTGTGAGCGGTGCCGGAGGTGGCGCGCCGGGGCGGTGTCTGGCGGTCCGCCGATGTTGGTGGACGGCCGCGCCGATGGGCTGCGAGGGCCTCACGAATGCGGAGCGGCCGAGGTAACCAACATGTCGCCGAGGTCGGAGCGGCGGTAGAGCACCGATCGGCCGTGTCGGGTGCCGACCAGCAGTCCGCCCGCACGCAATGCTCGGAGGTGCTGATTGACCGCT
This sequence comes from Plantactinospora sp. B5E13, assembly GCF_039871775.1. Taxonomy (NCBI): domain Bacteria; kingdom Bacillati; phylum Actinomycetota; class Actinomycetes; order Micromonosporales; family Micromonosporaceae; genus Plantactinospora; species Plantactinospora sp. B5E13. Next base: position 52,259 of record NZ_JBDPLT010000014.1, on the reverse strand, counting down.
GTCGGGGTGACGCCGAGGCGGGCGGCCAACTCGGTGGAGGATGCGGGCGTGTTGAGATGGCTGAGCAGACCGGCCCGAGTGGTGCCCAGCAGTCCTGCGAGACCGTCTGGAGCGGGCAGGGCCTGCGGCTCCCACAGGGTCGCCGCGCCACGCGCGGAATAGAGGATCATCGGTGGCTCGTCGGCCGAGATGGGTGTCGAGGCGTTGGTGGTCCACAGGCTCGGCACCAGGGTCAGCCCGCCATTGGCCGGTCGCGCGTAGTCGAGCTTCGAGCGCAGCCGTACCTCGACCACGTTTCCGACGAGCCGCACCGTGTCCGACAATCCGCTGAGCATCGTGGCGAGACCCCGCTGGGCGATTTGTCGTCCTCGGAACGTGACGTCGCCTTCGAGGATCGCCCGCATCCGTGGCCAGTGCGGCTCGAAGCAGAACCGCCAGTACGCGGCGAGCGCATCGATGATCCGATTGAGCACCTCCGCGGCGGAACCCTGTAGCGGTTCGGGAAGTGGCGTCGCGCCGTGCACCGCTCGCAGGTCTCGTTCGATGACCGTCGGGTCGGTACTGGCCAGTTTCGCGAGTTCGTCGTCGAAGCGGGTCAGCGGTGAGTGCGGACGCGGGTTGAGAAAGTCGGGTGTCCACAGCCGTACGTCCGTCAATGCGAGCAGCATGGCCTCGTCAAGGCTGCCGCGCACGGCTTCGAGCGTGCGTAGTCAGTGCAACTGAAGCGGATATCGTCCTGGATCGCGCCAAGCCCGGAGGGACAGCACCGCCTCGTTGAGCGGGGACACCGCGAATCGGAGATCGGCGACATCCATGCCGAGCAACTCGTACCGGACCATGAAGCAAAAGGCTACATCGTTGGCGTGGCCGGTCGGTACCCTGCGACAACTGACGGCATGCTTCTTGTGACAGACCGCCACAGGTCGGCGGCGGCCGGCTGGGTTCGGCGGTACCTGCGTCCGGACGATCCCGTCGCCCGCGCGCTGACCTGGGCCACCATGATTAGCTCGCTTTCCAAGGGAGTCTTCTTCAGCGTCAGCGTGCTGTTCTTCACCCACGTCGCCGGCTTCGCCGCGACCACGGTCGCGCTCGGGTTGACGATCGCCGGGGCGGTCGCCGTCCCCGCCGCGCTGGCTGCGGGCTACCTGGCCCGTGTCGTCGGCGCGCGCCGGGTGCTGCTCGCCACGACCGCCGGCCAGGGCCTGGCGCTGGTGGCCTACCTCCTGGCGCACACCCCGGCCGCGTTCGTTGTCGTCGCCTGCGCCGCCGTCGGACAACAGGCCATGCAGCGCACCGCCCTGACGACGATGATCGCCGAGTCGTTCACCGGCCCGGACCGCGTGGAGATGCGCGCCCGCCTGCGGGTGATCACCAACGCTTTCATCGGCGTGGGAACCGCGCTGGCAGCCGTCGCCCTCGTGCTCGACACGAAACCGGCATATCTGCTGGCGATGCTCACCACCGGAGCATTGCTGTTCGTCTCCGCATTCTTGCTGCGCCGGATGGACCGCGGCGCCGAGCTCACCGCGACCGACGGGTCTCGGACGGCCGGCGGACGCCGATCACCACTGCGCGACCGGACCTATCTGGCCATCACCGGCCTCTACGCCGTCATGAGCATGCAAGTCAGCATGCTCACGGTGGGAGTACCACTCTGGGTCGCCGGCTCGACGAAGGCGCCCCCGGCGACCATCGCGGCGATGCTGGCATTGAATACCGTCATCGTGTCCCTACTTCAGGTCTGGGCGGCACGCGGAGCGAAAGCCATCCGCTCGGCCGGCCGCGCGGTCGCCGGGGCCGGCACCTTGCTCGCGCTGGCCTGTGGCCTGTACGCCCTGTCCGCCCACGGCGCGATCGCTGTCGTCGTGGTGGTGCTGACGCTCGCGACCGTGGCACACAGCCTCGCCGAGATCCTGTCCGAGGCAGGCAGTTGGACGCTCGCCTTCGAGCTTGCCGACCCGGCCAACGTCGGCGCGTATCAGGGTGTCAGCCAGACCGGAGCGGCACTGGGCTCGATGCTCGCGCCGCTGGTGGTGACGGCGACCGCGATTCAGCACGGTTCGCCCGGTTGGATTCTTCTCGGCGTGCTGTTCCTCCTCGCGGGGGCATTGACGATGGCGCTGGTCCGACGACAGGTGGACGGGTCGCTGCTGCCTGGCTGAAAGATCGCCGCTCCGGCAGATCTGCCTGACGGGGCCGCCCGCCCCGACGGCGAGCAGTCCCGTCCGTCGAACAGTGATGCTCGCCAAGCGAGAGCGCCGTCGACTGCCGCGGCCCGCCGGCCGTCCGGCAGGGCGCGGGCCGAGCGGAAGATCTGTGCTCCGTGTTCGGCGAACGCCTCGGCCAGCAGCCGACCGGTGCCACGTGCCGCGCCGGTGATGGCGACGCGTGAACCGTCGAGATCCATGGCCGACAGTGCGGCACCTGAACCCTGGCTGAGGTCAACGCGACCGCGGATCCCATACGTACGTGTATGGCGGCCGTGTAGCCGACTCCGGCAGGGTCGCCCGACCGGATCAGGCCTCGATCGGGTCCGACGCGCCCGGTGACGGCCGGCAGCGTCGGTGGTGTCCAGGATGGGAGTTGTATGCCAGGGCTCTCCCGCCACGTCTCGCGGCGGTTCAGGGAAGGGAACGACGGTGGTCCGCCGTGGCGCGGAACGACGCTCTTCGCGCTGGTGGTCATGAGCGTGCTGTTGTCGGTGGCGGCGGTGACGGTCCGGCCCTCGGCGGCGGCCGCCGACGACTGGTACCGCGACCCCTGCTGGAACACCCGGCCGGAGCACACGGTCCTGTCGTGGGCCGAGAACGAGCTGGAGCAGGAGGCTTCGCTGCCCGTCGGGCGGTACGGCAACGCACACACCAGAGAGGTCGGCGAATACTCCCTGACCTGGTCGCAGACGAAGACCGCATCCATCACCGTCCAGGGCGGGCTGAGCCTTGACAAGATCGTCGAGCTGAGTGTGCAGGCCGGCTTCCAGACGCAGGTCAGCATGCAGATCAACTGGTCGACGAAACTCTCCGTGCCGACCGAGGCCGGCGAGTTCGTGCGGATGACCCCGTACACGGAATACGTGTTCCGGAAGGTGATCACGAGACTGGTGCCGGCCGAGGGCAGTGGCTACTGCAGCCTGTCGGCATCGGTGGCCCGGATCCCCATGTCGTTCGGTGTCTGCCGGGTACCCATCAACTCCACGTTGGCGGTGGCGTGCGGCGACAACTTCACTCGTGCCCCGGGACGCGGGCCGGGCACCGGCGGCACCACGCCGCCCACGCCACCGGCGCCGCAGCCGGTGACGGACGTTCGCGGCCTCGCCGACGGCACCGTACTGGCGACGACCGACACCAGGCGGATCTACAAGATGGTGGGTGGCGCGCCGGTCTGGCAGGCGACCTGCGACGACCGGATCTGCGAGCCGCAGTCGCGTCCGACGACGCAGGCGGTGATCGACGCCGGTCCGGCCACCCCGCGGAACGGCTCGTCCGCCATCGACCAGCGTGGTCAGGTGTACGTGTTCGTCGGAGGCGCCCCGCTCTGGCAGGAGTCGTGCGCCGCCCCGGTCAACTGCGGCACCCCGGTCAAGGTGTCGGACTGGTCGATCGACGCCCGCGACCACATGAACCGGCGACCCGCCGACGGTAACCTCGTCCAGGCCGTGGCCGGCAGCACCGATCTTCCGGTGGCCGCGACGCTCGGTGGCGCGCTCGTTCCGTTCGCCAACGAGCAGGAGGTGATCGAGACCGGCCACGGCACCGGCTGGCGGGGCAAGGTGACGGCGATCACCGCGAACAGCTACCACACCCTGGGCTTCGAACCGGCCAACGGCACCCTGGTCCAGGGTGTTGCCGGTGGTGTCTCCACCGCTGTCGCCGCGATCGCCGGTACGGCGGTCATCCCGTTCGCTAACGAGCAGGAGGTGATCGACTCCGGACACGGCACCAACTGGGCGAGCAAGGTCCGCGCCGTCCCCGCGCGGTTCTTCCACGCGAGGCCGAGGATCCCCACCGACAACACCCTGATCCAGGGCTCAGGTGGGGGCGCGGCCACGCCGGTGGCGGCCATGGTCGGCGGGGCGCGGATCAACTTCGGCAGCCCGCAGGAACTCATCGACGCCGGATACGGGACGGACTGGCCGAGCAAGGTGCAGATCATCCCGACCCGGGTCTTCAACGAGCTGCGGGCCGACGTGCCGGCCGACGGCACCCTGATCCAGGGCATCAACGGCAGTACCCCGGTCGCCAAGATCGTTGGTGGTGCGGTGATCCCGTTCGCGAACCCGCAGGAGGTCACCGACGTCGGCTACGGCGCCGAATGGGCACTGCACGTACGGGCGGTGCCGCCGCGGGCGTACCAGGCACTGCCGACGGTTCCCGCCACGAAGACCCTCGTACAGGGGAAGTCGGGCGACACCCTGACGGCGGTCGCACAGGTCGTCGGCGGTGCCCGTGTCCCGTTCGGTAGCGGCGCGGACGCCACGGAGGTGGCCGGCCCGGACTGGGGCCAGTTGGTCAGGCGGATCCCGAGCCGGGCGTACACCGCCATGCCGCTCACCCCCGCCGACGGGACCCTCATGGTGAACGAGGACGGCGTGCTCTACCGGGCGTTGCAGGGCAACGTCGAGCGGGCGGCGAGCTGCCCCGAGTCGCCGGCGTGTTCGAGCAGCCTGCCGAAGGTGCTGGACCGGCAGCTGCACGGGATACGCGAGTACGGGCCGGCGGGGTTGGCGTGGGTCGACGTCGACGGCGACGGCAAGGACGACCACTGCCGTCGGGTTGGCACGGTCAACCAGCAGGACAGCAGGGTCTCCTGCACGTTGTCGACCGGCTCGGGCTACGGCGCGACGGTGACGTCGGGCGTCATCGACTGGGGGTACCTGGTCGGGCGGCAGTGGGCTGACATGAACGGGGACGGGAAGGCCGACTACTGCCGGATCGGCGGCGCCGACAACCGCACCAACGCGTACGCGCTGTGCACGCTCTCGACCGGCGGCGGTTTCGGCACCACCATCGCCTCCGCGAAGCTCGACGCCGGGCACTCCCCCGGGCGGTCCTGGGCGGACGTCAACGGCGACGGCAGAGCCGATTTCTGCCGGGTGCGGGGCGGTACGAACCACACCGACGCGTTCGTGTCCTGCACCCCCTCGACCGGCACCGGGTTCGGCGGCGACATCAACTCGGCCAACCTGGACTGGGGTGCCGCGGCCGGACGGGCGTTCACCGACTTCAACGGGGACGGCAAGGCGGACTTCTGCCGGGTCGTCGGTACCGCGAACCACACCGCGGCGTACGTGACCTGCACGGTCTCCACCGGAGGCAGCTTCGGGGCGTCGTTCACCTCGCAGCCGACGGACTGGGGATTCGGTTCGGACCGGGTGTGGGCCGATGTCAACGGTGACCACAAGTCCGACTACTGCCGCCGGGTGGGCTCGATCGCCGAGCCGAGGATGGCGTGCACCCTGTCCACCGGTACCGGCTTCGGCGCGACCGTCGTCTCCGGCCTGGCGGACTGGGGCCAGCCCGGCAGCCGTACCTGGTCCGACGTGAACGCCGACGGCAGGGCGGACTTCTGCCGGGTCCGGGGTACGGCCAACCACAGCGACGCGGGGTTGTCCTGCCTGCTGTCGACCGGCACCGGCTTCGGCGCCGAGGTCACCTCGGGGAACATCGACTGGGGTTTCCACACCGGCCGTGGTTGGGCGGACGTCAACGGCGATGGTCGGGCCGACTACTGCCGACGGGTCGGTGGGAGTGTCACCGACACCCGGGTTTCGTGCAGTGTCTCCACCGGTGGCGGATTCGCCGCCAGTTTCGTGTCCGGTGTGCTGGAGTGGGGCCGGCCGGACTAGGGGCTCGACGGTGTCGCGCGCCGTACCGGCACGGCGCGCGACACCCGGCACCGGCCCTACCGACACCCCGCCGGATGTTCGTCCAGCATGCGGAGTTTCGCCCGGACGGCCTCGCCGTCCGGGTGCCCGAGCTGGTCCAGGATGTCGCCGGCCTCCCGCCATGCGGCCCGGGCGGCGTCGCGGTCACCGGCGTCGCGCTGGGCGTCGCCGAGATGTGTCAGCACGTCGGCCAGGCAGTACCGGTCACCGGCCTGGCGGAACAGGGCCACCCCGCGGTGGAAGCAGGTGACCGCCTCCGCGTGGTCGCCGAGGCGGCTGTGGATGTAGCCGAGACTGTCCCAGGCGTACGCCTCACCGGCTGTGTGGCCGAGCGCCTGGAGCATGTCCAGGGCCTTCCGGCAGAGAGCCAGCGCCTCGCCGTGGGCACCGTCGAGGGCGCGGTACCAGCCGACGGCGTTGAGACTGTTGGCCTCACCGGCGCGGTGGCCGGCCCGCCGGAACAGTTCCAGAGCGGATTCGGAGTGGCGGAGCGCCTCGATGTGGTTGCCCTGCTGGCCGCGTACCCAGGCGAGGTTCCGGTGGGTGTGGGCCTGGCCGACGTGATCGTCGGCGTACCGGTACAGCTCGAGCGCCGCGTGGTAGTGCGCGGGTGCCTCGTTCAGCTGGCCCCCGCTGGCGTACGCGAGTCCGAGGCCGCGCCGGGCAGCGGCTTCCGCGACCGGGTCGGCCAACCGTCGTGCCGCCCGCAGGGCAGCACGCTGGGCCGTCACCAGGTCCTGCCAGCAACCGTGTCGGTCGAGGTAGTTCGTCAGCGTCCCGGCCAGTTTCCACGCTTGGATCTCGTGGCCGGACGCCTCCGCCAGCTCGACGGCGTGGAGCAGATTGGCATGTTCGGCTCTGAACCACGTCAGCGCCTGATCCGAGCTGTCGAGGCGTTCCGGGGTGACTCCGGAGGCCGCTGGCATCGGGGTGGCCGTGTCCCGATGCGGGTTCAGCTGAAGCGCCGCGGCGTGTGCCGTGTGGAGGTAGTGGTCGACCAGCCTGCGTTCGGCGGCCAGCCGTAGGTGTCGGACCTGTGGGTCGTCGGCCAGCTCACGGGCGTACGCCCGCAGCAGGTCGTGACAGGTGAACCTGCCGGGCGTGTACTCGGTGAGCAGGTTCGCGCCGGTCAGCTCCAGGAGCAACCGACGGGTGGTGGTCGCGTCGAGGCCGACGAGGCTGTTCACGGCCGGTGTGCCGATGTCCGGGCCGGCGTGGACCCCGAGTAGGCGGAACAGTTCGGCCGCCGCTGGGGTCAACGCGCGGTACGACCACAGGAAAACTCGACGCAGATCGGTGGCGGCGTCTCCACCGGCGAACGACGCCAGAGCGTTGGCGGAGGAGCACAGCTGGTCGGCCAGACTCGTCAGGGACAGCTGGGGGTGCGCGTTGGCATAGGCGCCAACGATGGCAAGCGCGAGCGGCAGCCGTGCGCATGTTTCGACGAGCGCGGCGGCGGCCTGCGGCTCCGCCGACAGCCGGTGCCCCCCGACGCGGCTACCGAACAGCCGTCCGGCCTCGCCGGCGTCAGGCAGGTCCACCGACAGGATCTGCGCCCCGTCGGTAGCCGCCAGCCCCATGAGCCGGTCGCGGCTCGTGACGACCGCCAGCGACGTGGGCGCGCCGGGCAACAGCGGGCGTACCTGCTCGGCGTCCCGGGCGTTGTCCAGCAACAGAAGGACGCGCCGGTCGGCCAGAATGCTCCGGTACAGGCCCGCCTGGCTCTCGGTCGTGCCGGGGACACGGTTCGCCGGCACGCCCAGGGCCTCGAGCAGGACCCGGATCGCTTCGGCGGACGTCAGCGGCGGCCCTGACGGGTCGAAGCCGCGAAGGTTGAGGAACAACTGCCCGTCGGGGAAATGGGCGGCCGCGTGGTGCGCCCAGTGCACCGCCAGAGTCGTCTTGCCCACTCCCGCGGTACCGGTGATCGCAAGATTCACCACCGTGGTCGGTCGGCCCCTGCCGCCGAAGGCGACGGTGTCCAGCCGACGCAGGTGCTCGGCGCGGCCGGTGAAGTGGAAGACGTCCGCGGGTAGCTGCCGGGCGGGAACCGGCGGCGTGCCGACGACCTCACCGGTCATGATCAGTTCCAGGCCGGGGTCGGCCGCCGCGATACGCGCATGAAGCTCGACCAACGCCAGCCCCGGCCGTACCGACAGTTCCTGGTCCAGCAACCGGCAACACCGCTGGTAGGCATCCAGGGCCTCGGCCCGGCGACCACAGCGGTACAGCGCAAGCAACAACTGTCCCCACGACCGTTCGCGCAGCGGATGGCGGGCGGTCCAACTCCGCAGTTCCGGTACGAGTTCGACGTGTGCGCCGAGCCCGAGCCGGGCGTCGAAGGCATCCTCCATGGCGGCGACGCGGAGTTCCTCCATGCGGTCGGCTTCCAGCCGCACGGCTTCGGGCAGGACAAGCCCGTCCAGGACCGACCCACGCCACAGCGCCAATGCGCGCAGCAGTGCGTCGGCGGCGGCTGCGGGGCGCCCGTCGGTCTGGTGACGCCGCCCGTCGGCCGCCAGCCGCTCGAAGACGGCGGCGTCCAACTCGTCCTGTTCGACCCTCAGCAGGTAGCCACCACGGGTCGTGACGATCCGCTCCCGCCCCGACAGCGCCGTGCTGTGCAGGGTGCGCCGCAGGTCCGAAACGTACGACTGGAGGTTTGCCGCCGCGGATGCTGGCGGACGCTCCGACCAGAGCGAGTCGACGAGCGTGTCCGAGGCCACCAGCGTGTTCGGCCGGAGCAGAAGAATGGCCAGGAGCAGTCGCGGCTTCCTCCGGACCGGAGCCACCGTCCGGCCCGACTCGTCACGGACCTCCAGCGGACCGAGCACACGAAAATCCAACGGATACCCCCGCCGACCACACGTCGTGGCCAGTAGTCCCAGCGCTCAACGGCGGTATGGCGGCCCCGGTGCGCGACCCTCGCCGCTTCTACACGGACAGTCCGCAGCAGCGTAGCCGAAGCTCGAGCCGCCCCATGGCGATTCAGCGACTCGCGACCATCCGGGTCGGCGTCGGCAGGTGGTGAACCTGCTCGCCACGTTGATCCTGGGCCACCGCGCTCGGTACCACGCGGCCGGCCAGCGTGGCGAGCAGCCGCCTACGTCCGGTTGACCGTTCGCGCACGCACTGCCGGCAGCCGCAGGTCGGACCGCCCGCCGGCGGGCAGGGGTAGTCCGACGTCGCTGACCTCGCCGGGCTGGTGGAGGCCCCCCTTCAGCCAGGTCAGTTAATCAAATCAGCTTGATGGATCACGTCTGTTTGATGTAACTTGCAGTCGTGGCGGTGTCGAGTCGGAGTGCCCCGGCGTTCGTGCGCCTGGCCGCCCATCCACTGCGCTGGCGGCTGCTGACCGAGCTCGCAACCAGCGATTACCGGGTCCGGGAGTTGGTGACGCTGGTGGGCGAGCCGCAGAACCTGGTCTCGTACCATCTGCGGCTGCTGCGCGACGGCGGGCTGGTCACGTCGGCCCGCAGCAGCTTCGACGGCCGCGACAGCTACTACCACCTGGATCTGGACCGCTGCGCGGACGCACTCGCAGACACCGGGGCTGCCCTGCACCCGGCGCTGAGCCGGGAGCACGTCGCGCCAGGTGTGTCTCCGGCTGATCTGCCGCGCTCGCCCCGTGTCGGCGTGCTGTTCCTGTGCACGGGCAACAGCGCCCGCTCGCCGATCGCCGAGGCTCTGCTCCGTCGCCGCACCGACGGTCAGGTCGAGACGATCAGTGCCGGTGGCCGGCCCAAGCCGCACCTGGACGCCAACGCCGTACGGGTGCTCCGCGAGGAGTTCGACATTGACATCAGCGGCCAGAGCCCCCGGCACTGGGACACCCTGCCCGGTCGACGGTTCGACTACGTCATCAGCCTCTGCGACAAAGTCCGCGAGGCGTGCCCCGACTTCCCCGGCCAGCCCCGGCGGGTGCACTGGAGCATTCCCGACCCCGCCGCCGGCGGCACCGATCAGGCCGGCTACCTCGCCTTCCGGCGTACTGCGGCTGACATCGAGACCCGCGTCAGGCACCTGCTGCCCGTCCTCAGCGCCATCCGATCCTGAAGGAGACCAGCCGTGACAGCGTCCGAACCGTACGCCAGCGTCCGATACATCGTCGACGACGTTCAGGCGGCCGTCGACTTCTACACCACCCACCTCGGCTTCGCCCTCAACACCAGTGCCGCGCCAGCCTTCGCGGACGTCGTACGCGGCCCGCTGCGGCTGCTGGTGTCCGGCCCGGCGAGTTCCGGCGCCCGCGCCACCCCCGACGACGCCACCACCGCTGGACGCAACCGCATCCACCTCGTCGTCGACGACCTGGATGCCGAGATCGACCGACTACGCAGCGCCGGGTTGTCGTTCCGTAGCGACGTCATCGCCGGCCCCGGCGGACGCCAGATCCTGCTCACCGACCCCGCGGGCAACCTCGTCGAACTCTTCCAACCCGCCGGCCGACCAGCCACCCCCTGACGGTCGTCGCCGGCTTGGCCCAGTTCATGGCGCGGCTGGGTTCGCACCCGGTCTGTCCTGACTGGTTGGTGCGCGGCCCGTCCAGGGAACCTTCGGCGCTTCTCTTCTCGCTGCCTGCCTCCATGGTGGGCTGATGGCCTCGGTCAAGCAGTTCCAAATCACCGTCGAGTGTGCGGAACCTGAGCGTGTCGCTCGATTCTGGTGCGAGGCGTCGGGGTACGTCGTACCGCCGCCACCGGAGGGGTTTGCCACCTGGGGCGATGTCGATCGGACGCTGCCGGTTGAGCGGCAGGGTCCGGCGTTCGCCTGCGTTGATCCCTCGGGCGTGGGTCCGCGACTGTTCTTCCAGCCAGCCATCCCGTTACGCGCCGGAACTCATCTGGCAGTCCGACATCGTCTTCTCGCGGTGGTCCCCCCTGACCGACCGGACGGGTGCGCCGGACCAGGCGGTCGAAGATCAGTACAACCGATCCTTTTGTTGCCACGAGCAAAAGTATGGCCGAGTCCGTCGAAAGATCTAGACATCTCGACGTCATGCCCGTTAGGGTCGGTCAACATCAACATTTACCTGCGAGGTAACCGGCGGCGCGGTTAGCTCACCATCTGAGGGCCACGGCCTGGCCGGGGAGCCGGCTTCCCCGCCTGGCGGCGCCCACAGACCGTCCTGGCGCGGTCCCGCACCGTGTCCGCGACGACGTCGGTTTTCGCCGTCTCGGCGACGTGACCGGCGTCCACCCCACCAGAGCCGTTCACCCCCCACCAGAACTGCCACCCCGCCAGAACCATCACACTCGCCATTTCCGTCCATACCCACCCGTCCTGACCGGACCGCAACCGTTCACCCGGGTCCACCCAGCGTCGACCGCGTCGGTGTGCGGTCTGCCGCCATGCCGTTCGCCGGTCCACCACCCCTCGGATCGGTGACGTTCCCGCGCAAGACTCGCGAAAGGTATGTGCGACATGCCAGCTTTCCCTGTGCGATGGCGCCCGCCGAGGCGCCCGCGGCTGCTCGCCCGGCTCGCCCCGGGCCGGCTCAGCCGACCGATGAGCATCCTCGCGGTCATGGCCGTCGTGCTCGCCGGCTCCGCGCTCACCGCCGTACCGGCCAGCGCCCGCCCGGCGGACACCGAACCCACCCCGGCCAGCGGCGCCGCCGGACAACTGCAGGCCCAGGTTCTCACCTGGACGGCGGGCAACAGCACCCTGGAGTACGCCTCAGCGCCCACCACCGCCGTCGCGGGGCCGACCACCATCGTCTTCGAGAACAGCGCCGCGACCGGCAACACCAGCGGCATGCTGCACACGCTCACCTTCGACACCGGCAACCCGGCGTACAACCGCGACGTGGAGCTGGACATTCTGGCCGACCCGTTCGACGCGAACAACGGCCGGCACCAGGTCGACGTGGTGCTGACCCCCGGCACCTACCGCTACTTCTGTGCGATCCCCGGACACGGGACGATGACCGGCCTGCTCGTCGTCAGCGGCGGCGGCGAGGACACCACCCCGCCGACGGTGACCGCCTCGGTCACCGGTGAGCAGGACGAGGACGGGGCGTACGTCGGCGCCGCCACGGTCACCCTGAGCGCCACCGACAGCGGCTCCGGTGTCGGCCGGGTGGAGTACGCCCTCGACGGCGGCCCGTACGGCACCTACTCGGCGCCGGTGACGGTCAGCGCCTACGGCGAGCACACGGTGACGTACCGGGCGACCGACGTGGCCGGCAACACCTCGGCGGTGCAGTCGACGACCTTCGAGGTGGTACGGCCGTCGAGCCCGGACACCACCGCGCCGACGGTGACCGCCTCGGTCACCGGTGAGCAGGACGAGGACGGGGCGTACGTCGGGATGGCGACGGTGACCCTGACCGCCACCGACAGCGAGTCCGGGGTGGAGCGGGTCGAGTACTCGCTGAACGGGCAGGCGTACGCGGCGTACACCGCGCCGGTGATGGTGCACGAGCCGGGCGCGCACACGGTGACGTACCGGGCGACCGACGTGGCCGGCAACACCTCGCCGGTGCAGTCCACGGCCTTCGAGGTGGTGGAGCAGCCGGACCCGGACACCACCGCGCCGACGGTGACCGCCGCCGTCGCCGGTGAGCAGGACGAGGACGGGGCGTACGTCGGGATGGCGACGGTGACCCTGACCGCCACCGACGACGGATCCGGGGTGGAGCGGGTCGAGTACTCGCTGAACGGGCAGGCGTACGCGACGTACACCGCGCCGGTGATGGTGCACCAGCCGGGCGAGCACACCGTCAGCTACCGGGCCACCGACCGGGCCGGCAACACCTCCGCCGCGCAGTCCGTCACCTTCGAGATCGCCGGTACGACGACCCCGGACACCACCCCGCCGACAGTCTCCGGCGGGGTCACCGGCGACCGGGACGACAACGGCGACTACGTCGGTGCGGCCACGGTCACCGTCTCCGCCACCGACACCGAATCGGGGGTGGAGCGGGTCGAGTACTCGCTCGACGGGCAGCCGTACGCGGCGTACACCGCGCCGGTGACGGTCAACACCGTCGGTGAGCACGAGGTCGACTTCCGGGCCACCGACCGGGCGGGCAACACCTCCGACCCGCAGTCGGTCACGTTCCGGGTCGTCGCGGCGCCGGACCCGGACACCACCGCGCCGACCGTCACCGCCACCGTCGCCGGCAACCGGGACGGCAGCGGCGACTACGTCGGTGCGGCCACGGTCACCGTCTCCGCCACCGACGCCGACTCCGGGGTGGAGCGGGTCGAGTACTCGCTCGACGGGCAGCCGTACGCGGCGTACACCGCGCCGGTGACGGTCAACCAGCCCGGCCAGCACACCGTCTCCTACCGGGCGACGGACGTCGCCGGTAACACCTCCACCCCCGGATCGGTCTCCTTCACCGTGGTCGCCACCCCCGATCCCGACAACACCGCCCCGACGGTGAACGCCGCGATCACCGGGCAGCAGAACGGCAACTGGGCGTACGTCGGCAGCGCCACGATCGTGCTCACCGCCGCCGACGCCGGCTCCGGCGTCCACCGGGTCGAGTACGCCCTCGACGGGCGCGGCTACGTGACCTACACCGGACCGTTGACGGTCAACACCCCCGGCGCGCACACGGTGAGCTACCGGGCCACCGACCGGGCCGGCAACACCTCGGGCACCGCGTCGACCACGTTCACGGTGGTGGAGAGCGGACCGCCGGCACCGAACTGCCGGGTCACCGACACCCGGCCGACGGTCTGGCTCGGCACCCTGAACAGCGGGGTGACCAACCGGGTGATCGAGGGCGGCTGCGCGATCAACGACCTGATCCTCGACGAGCGGACCTGGCCAACCCACGCCGAGTTCGTCGAGCACGTCACGACGGTCGCCGACCACCTGCACCAGCGGAGCCGCATCCAGCTCAGGGAGCGCAACACCCTGGTCCGGACGGCCCGGGAGTCCGGTGTCGGCCGGACCGAGGAGAAGCAGGGCTACCAGCCGCTGCTCGACCGGACGAACGCCTCGTTCAAGCTCTGGGAGCAGGTCGGCGCGGGCGGTTTCACCCGCAACGCCGACGGTTCGATCACCAGCCGGGCGGTCGACGGCCTGGGCATGCTCTGGTTCCCGGTCCGCGGCTACGGCGACTTCTCGCTCAAGCTGCAGTGGCGTGACGACGCTCCCGGTGACGGCCGGGCCAACAGCGGGGTCTTCGTCCGCTTCCCACAGCCGCACCAGCACCCGCAGGAGTCCCGCCCCGAGTGGGTGGCCATCAAGTACGGCCACGAGCTGCAGATCTTCGACCGGACCGACGGTGACGAGTACAAGAGCGGTTCGGTGTACGGCTTCGACCGGGTCGACCTGGACGGCGCCGGGGTCACCCCGAAGGGCACCTGGAACGACTACGAGATCCGGGTCGTCGGGCAGCACTACTCGGTGTTCCGCAACGGTGTATTGATCAACGACTACGTCAACGTCCCCGAGGCGGTCTTCACCCCGCCCCGGGCTGACGATCCGGGCGGTGCCGGGCGGCAGAACCCGACCGGCTACATCGGCCTGCAGAACCACGGTGCCGGCGACATCATCAGCTTCCGCAACATCCGGATCGCCCCGCTGACCCCGTGACGATACGCCGTCTTCTCCGCCACCGCCGTCTTGTCCTCCGCCACCGGTGTCAGCGGTGGTGGGCCGAGCGATTGGATACCGACGTGGACGACAGGGACCTGTTGGTCGACAGGGATGTGAACGACATCGGCGGGCCGGACCAGACCCCGGCCGCCGAGGGGCCACCGCCGCGCTGGTCGTTGCCGGCCCGGCTGTTCGACTCGGGCACCGGCCGGGCCGTACTGGTGGCCGCGGTTCTGCTGGTGACGTTGGTCGGCGCCGGCGGCGGGCTCACCCTCGCCCGCGACAGCGCCACCACCGGCGGCGAGCCGGCCGGGCAGCCGGCGATCGAGGCCGCCGCCGCCCGGTCGGCGGCCCGGCCGGAGGGCTGCGTCGCGCCGGACCGCCGGCTCGACCTGTACGCGGTGGAGCTGCCCAAGGACCCGGTGACGAACCAGGTCCGGCTCGGCTACGGCCTCACCCCGCAGACGGCCTCGTACCCGGGGCCGACGATGGAGATGATCGAGGGGGAGTGCCTGGCGATCACCCTGCACAACCAGGTGCCGACCGCCACCCTGGAGCAGTTGCGCACCGATCCCGCGCATCCGCTCGGCGTCTCGCTGCACGTGCACGGGGTGAAGTACACCCAGCAGTCCGACGGCACGGTGCACAGCGACTCGTTCGTGCCGCCGGGCGGATCCCGGACGTACTTCTGGTTCGCCAAACCGCGGACCGGAACCTCGCAGGGCACCGCCGGCTACTGGTGGTACCACGACCACGTGGTCGGCGGTCCGCACGGCACCCAGGGGCTGCGGTCCGGACTCTTCGGTGGCCTGGTGGTACGCCGCCAGGGCGACCCGAGGCCGGACCGGACGTACGTGACGGTCTTCGGCGACCGGCAGACCATCAACCTGCGGCGCAGCGCGGAGGCGGACACCTGTGACCCGGTGAACCCGGTGCCGGGGCCGACCTGCCTGGTCGCCCGGCTCGGCGAACGGGTCGAGTTCATCGTGGTCGGCATCGGCGACGACATGCACACGTTCCACGTGCACGGGCACTCCTGGGCCGACACCCGGACCGGCCTGGCCGAGGGCAGCAAGGCGCTCGTCGACTCGATTCCGATCATCGACAACAAGACGCTCGGCCCGGGCGACAGCTTCGGCGTGCAGTTCGTCGCCGGTGACTCGGTCGGGCCGGGGCACTGGATGCTGCACTGCCACATGCAGTTCCACTCCGACCTGGGCATGTCCACCACCTTCCACGTCCTGGACGAGAACGGGCAGATGCCGCCGCACACCGGCGGCCACACTCCGGCCGCCCCGGCGGCCCAGGGCGCGGCGGCACCCGCCGACGCGCACCCCAACCACCGATGACCCACGACCGTCGACCATCCCTGCCAGCGCGACTCTTCGTACCCCCGTCAGGAGGAGGAGAAATGGCTCACCGACGCCATTTCCGGCTGTCCCGACCGGTCGGGCGATCCCGTCCCGGTCCCACTGATCCACCGTCCCCCGAACCCGGCCCGGTAGCCCGGCCACCCCGGCCCGCCGTCGGACGGTTCCGTCGCGCGGTCGCCCTCGCCTCGGGCGCCGTACTCACCCTCGGCCTGCTCGGCGCACCAGCCGCCGCCGCCCCGGACCCGGGCGTCGGCGGGGTGGCACCGGCCTGGACCGGAGGGTCGGTGCGGGTGCTGGTCTTCCACGGGCCGGCCGCCTCCCAGGAGGACCCGGTCGCCAGGGCGGTCACCGCGATCCGGCAACTCGGCAACGAGCACGGCTTCGCCGTCCACGACTCCGCCGACCCGACGGTCTTCACCGTGGACAATCTGGACCGCTACCGGGGCGTGGTCTTCCTCTCCGCCAACGGGGTGACGCTCAACGACGCCCAGGAGGCCGCCTTCCAGGCGTACGTCAAGGGCGGCGGCGGTTTTGTCGGCATCCACGACGCGGCCCGGGCGCAGCCCGACTCCGAGTGGTTCACCGGCCTGATCGGCACCCGGCCGGCGGCGACCCTGCCGAACGCGGAGAAGATCGAGAGCGTCACGGCCAGCGGCAACAACCCGCCGAACGAGATCGTCGAGAACCTGATCGACGGCGCGACCGGCACCAAGTGGCTGACCCGTACCCCGACCGGCTGGGTGGTGGCCAAGCTCGCCGAACCGAAGGTGATCTCCCACTACGCGCTGACCTCGGCGAACGACTTCACCGGCCGTGACCCCCGGGACTGGACCCTGCAGGGCTCGGCCGACGGTGAGACCTGGACCGACCTGGACCGTCGGACCGGGGAGGTCTTCTCCGGCCGCTTCCAGACCCGGCAGTTCACCTTCACCAACACCCGGGAGTACGAGTACTACCGGCTGAACATCACCGCGAACAGCGGCGAGCCGCTGATCCAGCTCGCCGAACTGTGGCTGATCGGCCCGAACGCGGGACCCGCGCCGGAGAGCCAGGTGCAGGAGGCGGTGGTCGACCTGGTCGACCGGCAGCACCCGGCGAACAAGGGGCTGCCGCTGAACTGGACCCGCTCCGACCAGTGGATGAACTGGGACCCGAGCCCGGTCGGCCGGGTGCACACCGTCGCCCAGGTCAGGGAGAGCACGTACGACGCCGGACTCGGCGGCAACGGCGCTTTCCACCCGATCTCCTGGTGCCGGGACTACGACGGCGGCCGGTCGTTCTACACCGGCATGGGCCGTACCGAGGCCAGCTACACCAGCGACGCCCGGTTCCGCAGCCACCTGCTCGGCGCGATCCAGTGGACCACCGGTCTGGTGCGGGGCGACTGCCAGGCGACAATCGCCGCGAACTACCGGATCGAGCGGCTGACCGCCGCCAACCAGTCCGGCCAGCTCGACCAGATCGGCGAGCCGCACGGGCTGACCATCGCACCGGACGGCAAGGTCTTCTACATCGGCAAGGCCGCCTGCCCGTCCGGGCCGGTGGCCGACTGGGCCGACCCGAACGTCGGCCTGGGCTGCGGCACGATCCACCAGTGGGACCCGAAGAACAAGCAGGTCAAGCTGCTGACCACGTTGAAGGTGATGGGCAACCGGGGCAGCGGCAGCGAGCTGGTGAAAAACGAGGAGGGCCTGGTCGGCATCACCCTCGACCCGAAGTTCGCGGAGAACGGCTGGTTCTACGTCTACTGGATGCCGCACGAGTCGATCGACCGGGAACGGCGGGTCGGCCAGCGGACGATCTCCCGGTTCACCTACGACCACACCGCGCAGTCGGTCGACCAGGGCACCCGTAAGGACCTGCTGCACTGGGACACCCAGATCCACAGCTGCTGCCACGCCGGTGGCGGCATGACCTTCGACGAGTCCGGCAACCTCTACGTCGGCACCGGGGACAGCAACTCGTCCGGCGGATCGAACGGCTACTCCGGCAACAACTGGACCCAGGAGTACGCCGGCATCTCGTTCCAGGACGCCCGCCGTACCTCCGGCAACACGAACGACCTGAACGGCAAGATCCTCCGGATCCACCCGGAGCCGGACGGGACGTACACCATCCCGGACGACAACCTCTTCACCGGCCAGGAGGGTGGCGGCGGCAAGGCCCGCCCGGAGATCTACGTGATGGGTGTCCGCAACATCGCCCGGATCGCCTGGGACCCGGTCAACGACTGGCTCACCGCCGCCTGGGTCGGCCCGGACGCCGGTGCGCCGAACCCGGAACTGGGTCCGGCGAAGTACGAGACCGCCACGGTCATCACCTCGGCGGGCAACCACGGCTGGCCGTACTGCATGGGCAACCGGCAGCCGTACCGGGACCGCAGCAACACCGACGCCACCGTGCTGACCGGCTGGTACGACTGCGACAACCCGCGCAACGAGTCGCCGCGCAACACCGGACTGGTCAACCTTCCGCCGGTGCGGGACAACATGATCTGGTACTCGCCGCAGGGTGGCGGGCCGGTCTTCCCGAAGCGCGACGACGGCAGCGGACTGCCGACGTACCAGACCGAGGACATCACCCTGACCCAGCCGTACCTGAGCGGCGGCGGGCAGGCCATCATGGACGGCCCGACGTACCAGCGGGAGAACGTCGACGTGAACAGCGGCGTCGCCTGGCCGGCGTACTGGGACAACAAGTGGTTCATCGGTGACCAGTCGAACGCCAACAACCGGGTCGCGGTCACCGTCGACCCGGAGACGGTCGCGCACGCCGGTGCACCGGCGTTCGCCGAGGACCTGCGCGCCATCATCCAGGGCGGCAACGGCGCCAACCAGCTCCAGTCCTGGATGGACGCGAAGTTCGGGCCGGACGGCGCGCTCTACCTGCTCGACTACGGCAGCGGCTTCTTCAGCCTGCACCCGAACCAGAAGCTGGTCCGGATCACGTACCAGGGCGGTCAGGCCACCCCGAACCCGAGCCTGGCCACCGCGCGGTCGAGCACGCCGAGCCAGCCCCGGACCATCGGGTTCTCCGCCGCCCGGGTGGGGGGCGTGGCCTGGGAGTGGGACTTCGGTGACGGCAGCAAGCTGTCGCACCAGGCCCACCCGACGCACATCTACAAGCGGTACGGCACCTTCCAGGCAACCCTGAAGGTGACGTACGCCGACGGTGAGGTCGTCACCGGCAAGGTCACCGTGAACGCCGGCTGTGCCGCGCCGGACGCCCGGCCGACGGTCTGGATGTTGGAGAGCGACACCGGGGTGGAGAACCGCCGGACCGGTGGCGGCTGCACGATCAACGACCTGATCGACGACGAGGGCAACTGGCCGAACCGGGCGTCGTTCCTCACCCACCTCGACGAGGTGCTCGCCGAACTGACCGCGGCGCACGTCATCGACAACAAGGAGATGCGGGCGTTGCGCCAGGCCGGCCGGCAGTCGCCGATCGGCGCCACCGCCGGATACCAGGCGATCTTCGACGGTTCGGCGAGGTCACTCGCCGGCTGGCGGCAGGCGCCGGGCGGGTCGTTCTCGCTGCTCCCGGACGGGGCGATCCGCAGCTCCGGCGGCCTCGGCATGCTGTGGTACGCGGACCGCCAGTTCGCCGACTACTCGATCAGGGTGCAGTTCCGGGACATGTCGCCGGAGGGCGTCCGGGCCAACAGCGGACTCTTCGTCCGGTTCCCGGACCCGAGGACGCCGCTGGAGCAGCGTCCGCCGGGCAGTTGCGGGACGGTCGGCTCGGCCCGTAGTTCGCAGGCCTGGGTGGCGATCTACTGCGGTCACGAGATCCAGATCTACGACGGCGAGACCGGCGAGCCGCAGAAGACCGGCTCGGTCTACAACTTCGCCCCGAACACCCTGGACAAGGCCGGGGTGACCCCGAAGGGTCAGTGGAACGACTACGAGATCCGCGTCGTCGGCCAGCACTACACGATGATCCGCAACGGTGTGGTGATCGCCGAGTTCGACAACACGCCCGGCAAGCAGTCGTCCCGGGCGGGTGACCCGCCGACCGACCTGCGGCAGTTCCTCAGCGGGTTCGTCGGGCTGCAGAACCACGGCACCAACGACCTGATCGAGTTCCGCAACGTACGGGTACGGGAACTCTGACCGGTGGTGCCGGACCCGGGCCCGCGCGCCCGGGTCCGGCACCGTGCCGGTGGCCGGCCCGGGCGTGACCCGGCGAGCGGTTCAGCAGATGGCCTCGTCGAGTGGGATGACGGCGGGGCGGGGCAGCGGGGCGGCGCTCCCGGCCCGGAACGCCTGCAGCAGGTAGGCCACCAGGCGGCGCGACGCGGCCACCGTCGCCTCCGGTGTCGCCGCCCGGATCCCGCCGTTGGCCAGCAGGATCAGCGACAGGTCGGCGGGTTCGAAGTCGCGGCGCAGGGCACCCGCGTCCTGCGCGCGGCGGACCAGCTCCGCGAACCCCCGCTCGGCCCGTTCGCGCAGCGCGGTGAACTCCACCGTGCGGGGGAAGGTCGTCAGGAACGCTGCGGAGAACCCCCGGTCCCGGGCCTGCATCGTGCAGACCTCGACGAGCAGACGGCAGAATCCGCGCCACGGGTCGGGGTCGGCGAGGGCGGTGTCGAGCACGCCGGAGCATTCGGCCAGCTGCTCGGTGAAGGCCTCGGTGACCAGGTCCTCCTTGGTGGGGAACCGACGGTAGAGGGTCGCGATGCCGAGGCCGGCCCGGCGGGCGATCTCGTTCATCGGCACGTCCAGCCCGTCCGCCGCGAACGCCTCCCGGGCGACCTGCAGGATCCGGGCACGGTTGGCGGCCGCGTCGGTACGCAACCGAGTTGATGTCATCGGCGGACCTCTCACTTCGGGCCGAGGGGAAGCTCGTGCCCGGCTGCCCTGCTAGAAGTGGAGTATGCCATCCACTTCCATGCGACTCGTGACCTACGACCGGTACGGCCCACCCGAGGTGCTCTCCGTCACCACCGGTCCCGTACCCCGTCCCCGTCCCGGTGAGGTCCTGGTCCGGGTCCGGGCGGTGTCGGTCAACGGCGGCGAGTTGACGATGCGCGCCGGGCGGCTGCGCCTGTTCACCGGCAACCGCTTCCCGATGCGGACGGGAATCGACCTTGCCGGGGAGGTCGTCGAGCCCGGTGACAGCCGATTCGGCACCGGTGACCTGGTCTGGGGGGCGCTCGGGCGCAGGATGGGATCCGCCGCCGAGTACGTCGCCGTGCCTGCCGGGCGGCTCGACCACCTCCCGGCCGGGCTCAACCCGACGGGGGCCGCCGCACTGGCCGTCGGGACCACGGCGATCACCGCCCTGCGGGACACCGCCGCGCTCGCGCCCGGCGAACGGCTGCTGGTACGGGGAGCGACCGGCGGTGTCGGATATGTCGCCGTACAGCTCGGCAAGGCGATGGGGGCACACGTCACCGGACTGGCCAGCGCGGCCAACCTGGACCTGGTGAAGGAACTCGGCGCGGACGAGGCGGTCGACTACCGTGCGCCGGGAGCCTTGGGCCGGTTCGACGTTGTCCTCGACACGGTCGGCAGCGACCTGCCCATGTTCCGGCGGCTGCTGACCCCCGGGGGGAGGATGGTCGCGATCGCGTTCGACCTCGACCGGCCGTTCCGTTCGCTGGGCTACCTCGCGGCGAGCGCCCCGCGCCGGCGCCGGTGGGTCCGCTTCTTCAGTGGCAACCCGACCGCCCCGCTCTTCGCCGAACTCGGTCACCAGGTGGCGACCGGCGCGATCCGTCCGCAGGTCGACCGGGTCTTTCCGCTCGCCGAGGTCGCCGCCGCGCACCGGGCCCTGGAGCGGGGCGGGGTACGGGGCAAGATCGTCATCGAGGTCAGCTGACGCGTGCCGGGTCTTCTCCGGCTGAATGCTCAGTGCAACGGCCGCCCGGTTGACGACCGCAGGTTGTCGATCGCGACGTCGAGGGCCGCCTCGAGGTGGGTGAGTCGGCCGGTGGAGAGCATGATCAAGACGCCGCCCTGGATCCCGGCGAGCAGCGCGGCCGCGAGCCGCTCGGCGTCCAACGCGGCGTCGACCTCCCCGACCCCCTGCAGGTGTCGGATCCCGGAGGTGAGCTCCGCCTGCCACTGCCACATCAGCTCGGTGACCACCGCCTGCGCCCCCGGGGTGTTGCGACCCAGTTGGGTCACCAGGACGTTGAGCGGGCAGTGCTGCCCCTGCTCCCGGTAGCGGCTGACCACCCGGTCCCGCCACGCCCGCCAGGCGGGCCAGGAGGTGAGGTCGCCGAGTTGGGGTTGCTGGTCCGCCAGGACCCGGTCAGCCTCGTACCGGGCGACGGCGAGCAGCAGTTCCTCCTTGCCCTTCGGGAAGTAGTGGAAGAGCTGGCTCTTGCTGGTGCCGGTGCGGGCCCGTACGGCGTCGAGCGTGGTGACGTGCACCCCGGAATCGCGGATCTCGGCGGCCGCACCCTCGATGATCCGCCGCCGGGCCGCCTCGCCCTTCGGGGTGAGTTTCCGATCCACCTGCTCCGACCTCCCGTTCTGGACTAGCGGGTCCATTCTATCCAGGGGTTGCCGGGATCCCCGCCCGTGGCGGAGGACTGTCAGGATGACGACGTACCGGATCTCCTCCAGTTTTCGTTCACGTCCGCGAATCCCGCGGACCGAGTTCGGTGAGGTGCCGCTGTTGACCAGGACCGGTCTGCTGGCGCGGTGGCGGACGGCGGCGATCGCGGCCGGAGCGATCCGCGACGTGGCAGTGCTGGAGGCCGGGGCCGACCTGCTGGACCGCTGGGGTGAGGCGCACCGGCGCTACCACAACCTGGACCACCTGGTCGCCGTGCTCGCCGTGGTCGACGCGGAGCAGGAGCACGCCGTTCGCCCCGACCTGGTACGGCTGGCCGCCTGGTGCCACGACGCGGTCTACGACCCCCGGGCCGGCGGTGACACCAACGAGCGGGCCAGCGCCGAACTCGCCGCGGAACTGCTGACCGGACTCGGCGTTCCGGTGGAGGCGGTGGCCGAGGTGGTCCGGCTGGTACTGCTCACCGCCGGCCACCGGGCCGCACCGGGGGACTCCGACGGTGCCCTGCTCTGCGACGCCGACCTCGCGATCCTGGCCTCGCCCGCGGCCAAGTACGACCGCTACGCCGCCGCGATCCGGGCCGAGTACGACCACGTCCCCGACCCGGCGTTCCGGGCCGGCCGGTCGGCGGTGTTGCGGAGTCTGCTCGACCTACCCCGGCTGTTCCACACCCCGGCACTGGCCCGGCGAGGTGAACAGGCCGCCCGGGGCAACCTCCGGCGCGAACTGGCCCGGCTCAGCCTCCCGACGACGGACTGAGCCACAGCGGACTCGGCGGATGCCGCCGACCGCAGCGCCGGTCGTACCGGTCGAAGCGAGGGGCAGGGCGGGTCAGCGGCGTACCGCCCGGCGTCGGCGGGCCAGGTAGAGCAGGGCGAATCCGACGATCAGCAACACGACGCCGCCGACCAGGAAGGTGATCGTGTTCGTGCCGGTGAGCGCCAGCCCGCCGCCCGAACCGCCGGCGTCGGTCTGCCGGGCCGGTGGCTCCGCGACGACGTCAGTCCTGTCCGGCGTCGGCTCGCTGGCCTTCGGGGACGGCTTGGTGGTCCCCGCCGACTTCTCCGGTGTCGGCTTCTGGCCTCCAGGCTGCTGCCCGTTACCCGGCTGCTGTTCGTCGTCGGGCTGCTGCGCGGGCGGCTGATCGTCGTCGGGCTGCTGCCCGTTACCCGGCTGCTGTTCGTCGTCGGGCTGCTGCGCGGGCGGCTGATCGTCGTCGGGCTGGCCGGCCGGCGGCTCGTTGTCGGCGGGCGGCTGGTCGTCGCCGGGGCCGTCGGCCGGCGGCTGGTTGCCGCCAGGTCCGCCGGCCGGCGGCTCGTTGTCGGCGGGCGGCTCGTTCTCGGCGGGCCGCACCCAGATCCGGACGGAGTCGAGCGCCGGGATCTGGTTGGCCCGCGCCATCATCGGGATCCGGTGCGAACCGTCGCCGGCCCAGGAGGAGCACTGGGCGAGGCCGGCCGGCAGCCCCGGCACCTCGACGATCACCTGGTCCGGCTCCCTGCCGCCCTTCCCGTCCTCGGTGGCGACAAAAAACGCCGGTACCGGCGCCGGCTCGGCGGCCGTCGTGGTACTGGTGAGCATCCGGCACGAGGTGTGGAAGTGGCCACGGACCAGGCCGTCCCCGGTGAGGAACGACGACTCCAGGTAGTAGCCGCCCCGGCCGGCCGGCAGGAAGCGGTCGCGGACCAGGTTGCGGGTGCTCACGACGAGCCGGAAACGCTCTCCCTCCCGTACCGTCCGGGGGGCGTCGGCGATCAGCAGGGTCGGGTTCTGGTCTGCGGCCCCCAGTTCGCCGAAGGCGGTCGGGACGCAGCGCTCACCCTCCTGGAAGCCGGTGTGCGCGGCGAGCCGGCTGTTGTCGCAGTTGTTGCCGAGGATCTCCAGGCCGTTGTCCGGGGCGGGGGTCCCGGGCGATCCGGTCCCCGCTGCCGGGGTCGGGGTCGCGTCCGCGCCGCCTTCCTGCTCCGCGCACTCCGTGCCGGCCGGGGAGGTGGACGGTGCGGGGCTGCCGGTGGCCGCGCCGGCGCCGTCGGCGTTCTCCGACGTACCGGTGGCTTCCGGCGTCGACGTGGGCCCACAACCGACCGGGGCCCGCTGGGTGCCGACGGCCCGTTCGGTGCCGGCGTTGGAGGTCTGCGTCACGCCGACCAGGCCGCCGAAGACGGTGAGCGTGGCGACCACGGCGAGAATCCGGCGGCGCGGGCCGGAAGGGGCGGAGACCTGACCGTGGGGCGACGGTCGCATGTGTGTGAACCTCCTGGTTTCGGCGTACTGCGGCTCGGGTCCGGCGGAGATCCGGCCGCCGTGCCGGGTACGTCCTCCGGCACCCGGCTGGTCGGACGATCCACAAGCGACGATGATGTCGTCGGGTCCCGCGCACCGCACCCACACGGTAGGGACCGGCTCGTCGGCGGATCAAACCCCCGACGGAGAAATGTGAATCTCTTGCGCCGCAGCTAATGGAAACTTATGACACGGGGAGCGGCGCCTCCCGGAACCGCTCTCCGTGCTCCCGGGGCGTCCTCCGTTCCCCGGACGACCTCCGTGGTGCGGCGGTGGGCCGACCGACTGTTGGCGAAATGTGAACTTCTGTGCGGTGCTGCCGTCGCTCACCAGTGACATCCCGCCCATTTTCTTGACTGATTCCAAAAAACTGAGCAGACTGCGGTGCGTGTCCACGACCCTCGACGTCCCGCGAATGCTGCGTGGGGCCGCGCTGCGGGTGACCCGTCCCCGGGTCGCCGTGCTGAACGCGGTGCACGCACATCCGCACGCCGACACCGAGGCGATCATCGTTGCCGTGCGTCGGGAGCTTCCCGAGGTGTCCCACCAGGCCGTGTACAACTCACTGCACACGCTGACGGACGCTGGTCTGGTGCGACGCATCCAGCCCGCCGGCTCGGTGGCCCGCTACGAGTCGCGGGTCGGGGACAACCACCACCACGTCGTGTGCCGGTCCTGCGGTCTCGTCGCCGACGTCGACTGCGCCGTCGGTGAGGCGCCCTGCCTGACCCCGTCCGACCACAACGGCTTCGCGCTCGACGAGGCCGAGGTCACCTACTGGGGCCTCTGCCCCGACTGTTCCACCACCGACAGATCCTGATCCGACTGTCCCGCCCACGGAAGGAATCCGTTGTCCGAGAACCCGATGTCCGAGCACCACGAGGCGGTCGTCCATGACGCGGAGGCGGGTGGCGAGTCCCGCTGCCCGGTCGCGCACGGACGCGCCCCCCATCCCACCCAGGGCGGTGGCAACCGTGGCTGGTGGCCGGAGAGCATCAACCTGAAGATCCTCGCCAAGAACCCCGCCGTTCGGAACCCGCTCGGCACCGAGTTCGACTACGCCGAGGCGTTCAAGAGCCTTGACCTCGACGCCGTGAAGCGGGACATCGCCGAGGTGCTCACCACCTCGCAGGACTGGTGGCCGGCCGACTTCGGCCACTACGGCCCGTTCATGATCCGGATGGCGTGGCACAGCGCCGGTACGTACCGGATCAGCGACGGCCGCGGCGGCGCCGGCGCCGGCATGCAGCGCTTCGCCCCGCTGAACAGCTGGCCGGACAACGCGAACCTGGACAAGGCCCGCCGCCTGCTCTGGCCGGTCAAGAAGAAGTACGGCCAGAGCCTCTCCTGGGCCGACCTCATGATCCTCACCGGCAACGTGGCCCTCGAGTCGATGGGCTTCAAGACCTTCGGCTTCGCCGGCGGCCGGGCCGACGTCTGGGAGCCGGAGGAGGACGTCTACTGGGGCCCGGAGACCACCTGGCTCGGTGACCAGCGCTACACCGGCGACCGGGAGCTGGAGAACCCGCTCGCCGCGGTCCAGATGGGTCTCATCTACGTCAACCCGGAGGGCCCGAACGGCAACCCGGACCCGCTCGCCTCGGCGCGCGACATCCGGGAGACGTTCCGCCGGATGGGGATGAACGACGAGGAGACCGTCGCGCTGATCGCCGGCGGCCACACCTTCGGCAAGACCCACGGCGCGGGTCCGGCCGACCACGTCGGTGCGGAGCCGGAGGCCGCACCGATCGAGCAGCAGGGCCTGGGCTGGCAGAACAGCTTCGGCACCGGCAAGGGCGCCGACACGATCACCAGTGGCCTGGAGGTCACCTGGACCACCACGCCGACCCGGTGGAGCAACAACTTCTTCTGGAACCTCTTCGGGTACGAGTGGGAACTGACCAAGAGCCCGGCCGGCGCGCACCAGTGGCAGCCCAAGCACGGCGCCGGGGCGGGGACCGTCCCGGACGCGCACGACCCGTCGAAGCGGCACAACCCGAAGATGCTGACCTCCGACATCGCGCTGCGGGTGGACCCGGTCTACGAGCAGATCTCGCGGCGGTTCATGGAGAACCCGGACCAGTTCGCGGACGCCTTCGCCCGGGCCTGGTTCAAGCTGACCCACCGCGACATGGGCCCGATCCAGCGCTACCTCGGCCCGGAGGTCCCGGCCGAGGTGCAGGTCTGGCAGGACCCGATCCCGGCGGTGGACCACGAGCTGGTCGACGCCGGGGACATCGCCGCCCTCAAGGCGCAGATCGTCGCCTCCGGTCTGTCGGTGGCCCAGCTGGTCTCCACCGCGTGGGCGTCC
Organism: Plantactinospora sp. B5E13; assembly: GCF_039871775.1. Taxonomy (NCBI): domain Bacteria; kingdom Bacillati; phylum Actinomycetota; class Actinomycetes; order Micromonosporales; family Micromonosporaceae; genus Plantactinospora; species Plantactinospora sp. B5E13. Next base: position 25,321 of record NZ_JBDPLT010000014.1, on the reverse strand, counting down.
GCGTCCACCTTCCGCGGCGGTGACAAGCGCGGCGGTGCCAACGGTGCCCGGATCCGGCTGGAGCCGCAGAACAGCTGGGAGGTGAACGACCCGGACGAGCTGGCGCGGGTGCTGCACACCCTGGAGGGGATCCAGCAGACGTTCAACGCCGCCCAGACCGGCGGTAAGAAGGTCTCGCTGGCCGACCTGATCGTGCTCGCCGGTGGGGTCGGTGTCGAGCAGGCCGCCCGGAGCGCCGGCTTCGACGTCGAGGTGCCGTTCACGCCGGGGCGGATGGACGCCTCGCAGGAGCAGACCGACGTCGAGTCGTTCGCCGCGATGGAGCCGACCGCCGACGGGTTCCGCAACTACCTCGGCAAGGGCAACCGGCTGCCGGCGGAGTTCCTGCTTGTCGACCGGGCGAACCTGCTCACCCTGACCGCGCCCGAGATGACCGTCCTGGTCGGCGGTCTGCGGGTGCTGGGCGCCAACCACCAGCAGTCGTCGCTGGGTGTCTTCACCACGACCCCGGGGTCGCTGACCAACGACTTCTTCGTCAACCTGCTCGACCTGGGTACGACGTGGAAGGCGACCTCGGCGGACGCGAACACGTTCGAGGGGCGCGACCTGGCCACCGGCGAGGTTCGGTGGACCGGCACCCGGGCCGACCTCGTCTTCGGTTCGAACTCCGAGCTGCGGGCGCTCGCCGAGGTCTACGCGAGTGACGACGCCCGGGAGAAGTTCGTCCGGGACTTCGTGGCGGCGTGGGTCAAGGTGATGGAACTGGACCGGTTCGACCTGGTCTGATCCGGTGACGTCCGGGCCGGCTCCGTGCGGGGCCGGCCCGGACTGTCGACGTACCGCTGTCGGCCGGCGTCGTGGCCCGCCGGGGGCGAACCTCAGTGGGGCACCGGGCCGACGGTGGCTCGACTGCGTCGTACGGTGACCGGCGGAGTGCGGCCCGGCGGCCGGGGATGCAGCGCGGCGCGCAGCGCCGGTGCGAACATGCGCCGGACCTCGGCCGACGGCAGCGTGTTGAGGGGCCGGATCGGGTTCAGGTACCGGGTGAAGATCAGACCGCCGAGCACGCCGACCCCGGCGGCGGCCCGGGCGGTGGCGTCCGGGCCCTCCAGAAATTCAGCAATGCGGACGAGTAGCTCACTTTCCAGGTAGCTCCGGAAGGCGTGCATCGTGTCGTCGTCCTGCAACGCCATCCGGTTCTCGGTGGGGGCGGTGGCGTCCCAGAGCGTCGTGACGGCGCTGAGCAGCCGGTCGGCGAGGCCGGCCTGGTCGCCCTGCAGAGCCTCGACGAGGGCGGGCGACCCGACGCAGAGCAGGTTCAACGACTGGCCGAAAAGCCCCTGCTTGGAGCCGAAGTGATAGCTGATCAGCGCCGGGTCCACCCCGGCCGCGGCGGCGACGGCCCGGACCGTGGTGCCCTGGTAGCCGTGCCGCAGGAACAGTTCGCGGGCGACCTCGGCGATCCGGGACCTGGTGTCGGGATTGCCTCGTGGTCGCCCCCGGCTTTTATTCAACACGGTTGAATACTGCGCTCCCCGCCCGGCATGGTCAATCCGATCACGCCCACAGCGAGGAGCGAAGAAATGCGTACCGTCGTCTTCGGGGCCACCGGCCCCACCGGCCGGCAGCTGACCGCGCAGGCGCTGGCCGCCGGCCACGAGGTCACCGCCGTCACCCGTCGGCCCGACGCCATCCCACCCCGTGCCGGCCTCACCGAGGTCGTCGCCGACGTCGCCGATCCCGCCGCCGTCGACCGGGCGGTGGCCGGCAGCGACGCGGTCCTGTCCAGCCTCGGGGTGCCGCTCTCCCCGAAACCGGTCACGGTCTATTCCCAGGGCAACGCGAACATCGTCGCGGCCATGCACCGGTACGGGGTGAAACGGTTGGTCACGGTCAGCTCCAGCGTGCTGGACCCGAGGTGGCGGCCGACCGGCGAGTTCTTCTTCAACAACGTGCTGGACCCGCTGGTGAACCGCCGGATGGGCCGCACCGCGCACGAGGACATGCGCCGGATGGAGGAGATCGTCCGCAACAGCGACCTGGACTGGACGATCGCCCGACCGTCCGGCCTGTTCGACCACCCGACGGTCACCCGGCACCGGGTCGCGGAGGACGTCGCGGACGGGCTGTTCACGGCCCGGGCCGACCTGGCGGCGAGCATGCTGGCACAGCTCACCGACGACCGGTTCGTCCACCGGGCGATGGCGGTGATCACCACCGAGGTCAGGCCCAGCATCGCGGGGCTGATCTGGCGCGAGGCGATCACCAGGAAGAAGTGAAGCCGCACCGCGTCACCACGGCCGGACGAACCTCCCGTTCCACCTCCCGAAAGGTCAGCACATGCCCCGCACGCCCGTTCTCGACTCGATGATGTTCCACCGGGAGACCGGCACCGGGAAGCCGATCGTCTTCCTGCACGGCAACCCCACCTCCTCGTACCTGTGGCGGCACGTCATGCCGGCGGTCGGCGCCGGACGCCGGCTCGCACCCGACCTGATCGGGATGGGGGAGTCCGGCAAGCCCGACGTCGGGTACACCTTCGACGACCACGCGCGGTATCTGGAGGGGTGGTTCGACGCCCTCGGCCTGGACGAGGTGGTACTGGTCGGTCACGACTGGGGTGGCGCGCTCGCGTTCGACTGGGCCGCCCGGCATCCCGACCGGGTCCGCGGCCTGGCGTTCCTGGAGACGATCGTGAAGCCGATGGCGTGGGAGGAGTTTCCCGAGGGCGGCCGGGAGCTGTTCCGGTCGATCAGGACACCGGGTGTCGGCGAAACCATGATCCTCGAACAGAACCTGTTTCTCACCGACATGCTGCCGTTCACCGTCGCCAGCGGCCTCTCCGCCGACGACCTGCGGGTGTACCTGGAGCCGTACCCGACCCCGGCGAGTCGCCGGCCGTTGCTGGAGTGGCCGCGCGCCATGCCGCTGGGCGGCGAGCCCGCCGACGTCGTGACCCGCGTCGAGCGGTACGACGCCTGGCTGGCCTCGAGCGCCGACGTACCGAAGCTGCTGCTCGCCTTCGAACCCGGCCCCGGTGCGATGCTGGGACCGGAACTGGTCGACTGGTGTGCGGCCACCGTCGCCGGTCTCGACATCGCACAGCTCGGACCCGCCGGCCACCACGCACCCGAGGACCAGCCGGAGGCGATCGCCGCCGCGGTACGCGGCTGGGCGGACCGGCACCGGCTGCTGCGGTGACGCCGCCGGGCGGGGCCGGGGTCAGGAGGTCGCCTTTCCGGCCTGGGAGTATCGGTCGATCTGCGTCTCGGTGAGCCGCCAGGCGGCGGCGATCAGCCCGATGTGGGAGAACGCCTGGGGGAAGTTTCCGACCTGCCGACCCGTACACAGGTCGATCTGTTCGGCGAAGAGGCCGACGTCGTTGGCCCTGCCGGCGAGGCTCTCGAAGAGCTCGGCGGCCCGGTCCGGGTCGCCGGCGAGCGCGAGGCACTGAACCAGCCAGAAGGAGCAGGCGAGGAAGCCCCCTGGTTCGCCGGGCCAGCGTCGGACCAGACCGTCGACGGTCAGCTCCCGCTGGATCCGTTCCACCGTCGCCAGCATCCGCGGATCGTCGGCGCGGATGAAGCCGACGAGCGGCAGTGCCAGCACCGAGGCGTCCAACTGGTCGGAGTCGAAGGCGCCGGTGTAGGCGCCGACCCGCTCGTTCCAGCCCTCCCGAAGGATCGTCTCCCGGATCTCGTCGCGGATGGCGGCCCAGCGCCGCAGCTCCGCCGGACTGCCGAGCCGGGTGCCGAAGCGTACCGCCCGGTCCAGCGCCAGCCAGCAGCTCACCTTGGAGGTCAGGTTGTGGCGCAGCTCCTCCCGCATCTCCCACACGCCGGAGTCCGGCTCCCGCCAGGTCTGGGCCGCCTGCTTGATGATGTCCCGCAGCAGCCGGTGTACGTCGTCCGGCAGCGGCTCGAGGCTTCGACGCAACAGCCAGGCAGCGTCCACGATCTGGCCGAGGATGTCATGCTGCCGCTGGGTCCAGGCGGCGTTGCCGAGCCGGACCGAACCAGTCTCGACGTATCCGTCAAGTACGTCGATCTGGCGTTCGCTCAGGTCACGCTCGCCCTCGACACCGACCATGATCGGAACCGGCTCCATGCCCACCACACCGATCGCTTCGGCCATCCAGCGGAAGAGTCTGACCGCCTCGTCCGGGCAGGCCGCGCTGGAGAGCGCCCGGAGGGTCAGACTGAAGTCCCGCAGCCACACGTACCGGTAGTCGTAGATCTGCTGGCCCTCCGCCGTCACCGGTACCGAGGTGGTCGCCGCGGCGACGACCGAGCCGCTCAGCTGGTAGGTCAGCCCCTGCAGGACCAGCACGCTGTGGCGTACCAGCGGCGCGTACAGGCCTGGGTAGGTGTGCGCGCCGGACCAGGAACGCCACGCCTCGACCGTGTCGGCCAACGCCGCCGACACGTCGACCGCCATCGGCTCCCGCTGGTGGTAGGTCGGCGAGTACGACAGCGAGAACGTCTCCCGCCGGCCGGCTTCCACGGTGAACGTCGCCGACGCGTCGACGTCGCGGCAGTCCACCGGCACCGAGGGGGCCAGCCCGAGTGTGCTGCCGGTCGCCCTCGCGACGATCGTCGTGCCGTGCCGGAGCAGGTGGGCACGCACCCGGCCGTACTCGAACCGGGGCTCGTACGACATCACCATCGGCACGCGCCCGGAGAGCCCTTCCACCTCCCTCAGCAGGAGACCCGGCGGATAGTGTCCGATCTCGTGGCCGCGGGCCTCGGCGTCCAGGGCCAGCCCGTCGGTGATCGCCACCGAGCCGTCCCGCGTGGTGAAGACGGTCCGCACCACCAGGGTGCCGTCGAGGTACTGGCGCTCGACGTCGAATTCGCCGTCCGGCCGGATGAACCAGTGGCCGCCGCTGTCGTTGTCGAGCAGGCGGGCGAAGACCGACGGACCGTCGAACCGGGCCGGACACCACCAGTCGACCGACCCGTCCCGACCGACCAGCGCGCCGGAGCGGCCGTCGGCGAGGAGGGCGTACTCCTCAATCGGGCTGGCGCACACGGCACCTCCCGGACCGGTCGTTTCCCAGCAGCTGAACCATCCGGCGGTCATCCTCGCTCTGCCACGCCCTCGGACCGGCGGCGCGGGTCTCCGGCGGTCCGGCTCGACGAACCCGGACCGAGCGGTCGGCTACCCGTTTTCCGACCGACCTAACGGCGCCCACCGGAGGTGTGTCGCGGTGGCCGGAACGTGTCCCGTCCGCGGGCGTACCGCAGTCCCGGTCCGCTCCGGTACGGCAGCGGCGGTGGACCACCCGTGACTTACCGGCGGGTTTTCGGCAGGTCGAACTGGTCGGCTGCCCGGCAGTCCCGCTGACCGCCGACCGCGTTCGGGCCCAGCCGGTCGAGGGTCTGCCGGGCCCGGAGCCGGCCCAGGTTCCAGGCGTACCAGGGGTCCGGGTCGGCCAGGTCGTCGGCGATCCAGCTCAGCGTGCAGCGGCGTACCGGATCGGGGAGTTTGGCCAGCGCCGGCGTCGCGTCCGCGGAGAGCGCCCGCAGATACCAGGCGTCGATCTTGCCGGTCTCCTGGTAGCGCGCGATGTTGCGGCGGGCGGCGTAATCCTCCGGGTTGAGTCCGGCCAGCCCGAGCAGCATCAGCACGACGAGTCCCACGGTCGCCCGGGGGATCCAGCCGCCGCGCCAGCGGATCCCGGCGGCCAGGACCATCAGGAAGACCGCGCCGAGCAGCAGTTCGAACGCCATCACGAAGATGCGTTCCCCGGTGAAGCTGTACACCTGCTGGTAGGTGTACATCCGGGACAGCGCGGAGATCACGATCACCACACTGAGTGCGCTGAGCAGGCCCAGCAGGATCCGCAGCAGATGCCGTTCGACCGGCCGGTCACGTCGGGCCCACCGGGTCACCCCGCCCAGTACGGCCAGCGTCAGCAGGGTGACGACGACGAGTTGCCAGAAGCCGCTGCGGGCGTACTCGGCGTAGCTCAGACCGGCGGTCTCCAGCACGTGCCGCTGGCCGCCGAAGAGCACGGTGAACTGTACGGCGACAAAACCGCCGAAGAGCAGGGTCAACGCGGCGATCGCCGGAGCCCACTCCATGATTCCGAGCCGGCGTCCGCTCGGCTTGTCGACCGTGGAGAGGTCCGGTGGCGCGGCCAGGGTGTAGACCGCGGCGGTCGCGATCAACCCACCCACGGCGAGCAGGAAGAGCCAGGTGAAGACCGAACCGACGTTGACCTCCGGCGCGAGTTCGCCGAGGACCACCGAGAAGGCGGCGTCGGCCGAGGAGAGCAGTGCGCCGAAGACGAGGAGTACGACCACCGTCGCCGCCGCCGACCCGACGATCCGACGGGTCGCGCTGGGACTGGCGGTGACGCGGACGTGGCGACGGACCCAGGGCAGGCCCCGGAATCCGGCGAACGGAGCGGCCACCAGGCTGAACAGGATCGAGCGTACGAGCCGGCCGCCGACGATGGCCAGCGCGGCGCAGCCGAGCGCGCCGAGAACGCAGAACGTCACCAGCCACCAGGCGTTGCGGAAGGCGAGCACGCTGAGCAGCGCGAGCGCCGCGACCGCCCAGCCGGCCCGGACCCACCGTTCGGCGCGCGGCAGTGCGGCGGTGTGCCGACGGACCACGACGACCACTCCGATGGTCAGGGCGAGCCAGCCGAGCAGCCAGCCGATTCCGGTGCGGTTGAGCGGGACAAAAAGTGCCTGCCCGAGCGCTCCGGCGAGAACCGCCGCCGGCACCGCCCAGCCCCGGCCGGGTTTCGGCCCCGGCCAGCGGGTCTGCAGGAAGGACGGAGGCGGCGGGCCGAGCGACACGTGGTACGGCCGGGCTGGGGCGTATCCAGGCGTTGCCGGCCAGCCCGGTGGCAGGGCGGTGCCGGGTGGCGGGGCGGTGCTGTGTGGCGCGGTAGTGCTCTGTGGCGGGGCGGCGGGGACCCCGGTCGGTCCGGCCTCTGCCGGCGGCGGAGCGGTCGTGCCGGCGGCCGTGGCGGTGGCCCCGGTCGGTGGCGTGCCGGCAGCCGTGGCCCCGGTCGGCGACGTGTCGGGGGCCGGCTTCGCCGCCGGAGCCTCGACGGATGACGTCCCGCCGGACGTCTCGGCGGCTCGGGCCGCCTCGGCCGGCTGGGGCGTCCCGGCTGACTGTCCGTCGGGCGTGGCCGGTTGCGGGTCGGCCGGTTGCGGGTCGGTCGGTTGCGGGTCGGCCGGTTGCGGGTCGGCCTGTTGCGGGTCGGTCGGCTGCCTGCCCGCAGGCGGCGTCCCTGTCGGACGTACCCCGGGTGCGGCCACCGCATCGGCCGGCACCAGCGGTACGAACACCGCGTACCCCTGGGTCCCGGCCGGGATGGTGACCGGGATGGCCCAACCCGGCTGGCCTTCGCCGCCCGGCCAGGTCATCGTCGGCGGTGCGCCGTCGCCGGCCGGCATGACCAGCAGGTACGGGGTACCGGTCCGGGAAGGGTTGCCGCCGACCGGCCCCGGGGCGGCGGATGGCGGCGAGTCCGGCGCCGATGGCGACTCAGACAAGAGGTTCTCCTTGGTCGAGGGTGCGCACACTGTACGACCCACCCGCCCCCGCGCGTCGCCCGGTCATGCCGTCACGACCGCGGCGGGTCCGGACGGTTATTCATCCCCGGCGGGGTACCGACCGTCGCGGCAAACCCGGCCGGGTCGTCGATACCGGTGGTCGGGTCGGGTCGGTGAGAATGCGGTGGTGCTCCGTCCACCGCGCGCATTGCTCCTGGACTTCGGCGGTGTACTCGTCGACGGGCCGCCGCGCCCGCCAGGCGCCCGCCGCTCGGCGCCGCCGGACCTGGTCCGACGGCTGCACCTGCTGGTCGGACCCGCTGTCCCGGAGGACCGGATCGGGCAGGACCTGCTCGACGGTGCCCGACGGTACGCCGAGTGGCGGCACGCGGCCAGCGCCGAGCCGAGACCGGTGGAACTCGGACACGAACAGGTGTGGGGCGAGTTCGTGACCGTCGACTGGCCGGAGCCGGCCCGGGAGGCGGTACGTCGGGCGGCGACCCCGCTCAGCTATGCCTGGTCGTGGCGCGACGACTGGGAGGTGCGACCGGGCATTCCCGAGGCGCTGCGGGCGGCGACGGACGCCGGGCTGCCGCTCGCCGTGGTGAGCAACGCGCTCTGCGGTGCCGCGCATCGGGACTTCCTCACCGCCGCCGGGCTCGGTGACCTTTTCGTGGTCCAGCTCTACAGCGACGAGCTGGGTTTGCGGAAGCCGAACCCGGAGCTGGCCTGGCGTGCGGCACGGGAGGTCGACGTACCCGTGGAGCAGTGTTGGTTCGTCGGCGACATGCCGGACCGGGACATCCGCTGTGCCCGTCGGGCCGGCGCGGGGGCGGCGGTGCTGATGCGTTCGGCGCGTACCGGTCGGGCGCGCCCGCTGTCGGACTGCGCGCCCGACCGGGTCGTCGAGGACGGTCACGGGCTACTCGACCTGCTTGGCCGTACCCTGGGCGGCTGATCGGGGGGCGTCGTCAGGACGGCGTGTCCTGCGGATACCAGCGCAGTTCGACGGTGTTGCCGTCCGGGTCCCGTACGTAGACCGCCTGCGCGTCGCCCCGGGCGCCGAACCGGGTCCCCGGCCCGTCGACGACCGTGAACACTCCCGAGTCGACGACCTCCCGCCAGTCGAGCGGCTCGACGACCAGGCAGATGTGGTCGAGCGTCGCGCCGTCGGTGCTGACCACCAGGTCCAGGATCGTCTCCGGGCTGACCCGTACCGAGGGGAACGGGGCCGTGCCGGCCCGCCACTCGGCGACCCGGACCGGCTCCAGACCGAGCCGGCCGCAGTAGAACTCCAGGGCACGCTCGACGTCCCGTACCCGGAGCACCACATGGTCGAATGCCTTCACCCGCAACATCTGTTACCTCGATTCCAGGTCGTGTGCGTGCCGCAACCAGGCGGTGAAGAGGTCGGTGTCGACCTCCTCGGCGGTGGTGAGCTTCACCGACGCCATCTGACGGGCGCCGGGGACGAGCCGTCCGGACCGGTCGTCGACCTCCCGGCCCCGCCACAGCCCGAAGGTGACGTACGACCCGTACGCCTTCAGCAGGCAGACCGGTCGCTGTCCGGGTTTCGGGCCGAGGCTCCAGGTCGGGTGGCCGTGCCACATCGCGCCGGTCGTCCCGGGCAGCGCGGCGTTGATCACGTCGTGCAGGCGCTCGCCGATCTCCCGCAGCGGTTCGTCAAGTCCGGCCAGGTAGTCGGTGACCGGATTCCGGAGGGTCTGGGTGTCGCTGGACATACGTTCCGCTTCCGTCGTGTGGGGTGGGCCGCTGCCGGAGATTCCCGGTGCCGCCGGTGACGACCTCCACTATTCGCACTGCCGCGGCGGCCACCAAGACGCGATCACACTACGATCGTTGCGCCAGATTCAACGATCCGACGCCGCCGGGGACGGAGGGACAGCGCCGGGGACGGAGGGACAGGATGCCGGAGCCCGGGACCGGGTCGGTCGTCTCCGACCAGCTGCTGGAGCGGTACGAGATCGAGACGTTCCTGACCCTCGCCGAGGAGCTGCACTTCGGCCGTACCGCACAGCGGTTGCGGGTCACCACCGGCCGGATCAGTCACGTGGTCAGGAAGCTGGAACGCCGGATCGGCGCGCCGCTGTTCGCCCGGACCAGCCGGGTCGTCCAGCTCACCCCGATCGGCCGGCAACTCGCCGACGACCTGACGCCGCTGGTCACCGGGATGACCGAGGCGGTACGTCGGGCGGTCGAGGCCGGCCGGGGGGTCACCGGACGGCTCCGGGTCGCCTTCCTCGGCGAGTGGACGGCCCCGACCCTGCTCAGAGCGGTGAACCTCTTCACCGAACGACATCCCGACTGCGCCGTCGAGGTACGCGAGGTGCAACTGGCCAACTCCCGGGCCAGCCTGCTCGACGGCTCGGTCGACCTGCTCATCGCCTCGTTCCCGTTCGACGGCATGGCCTGCGGACCGCCCCTGCTGGCGGAGCGGCGGCTGCTGGCCGTCGCCGCCGGGCATCCGCTCGCCGACGCGGAGTCGGTCTCGCTGGAGGTTCTCGCCGAGTTCCCGGTCGTGCAGTACCCGCCGGCCACCTCGGCGGAGTTCAAACGTGACCGGACCCCGGAGCGGACCCCGGCCGGGCGACCGGTGCCGAAGGGCCCGGTCGGCAACACGTTCTCCGAGATGCTGTCGCTGGTCGCGCTCGGCCGGGGTGTCCTGCCGGTCGGGGAACTGACCCGGCGCTACCACTCCCGGCCGGACATCACCTACGTCCCGATCCACGACGCCCCGCCGATCCACCGGGGGCTGGTCTGGTCGGAGAGCAACGCCACCGCCCGGATCCGCGAGTTCGTCCGGGCCGCGACGGACGCGAACCGGAACTGACCACAGAGCGCCGCCGCCGGGCGGGACCGCCGGTCGCGGCCCGCCCGACGGCGGCATGTGGGGGACGGGTACGTCAGTCGACCGTCACCGCAGCCCGAAGGCCCGGGTGATGGTCTGGGTGACCGTGTTGCCGGCGCTGTCCGCGGCGGCGACCCGGAGCGTGACGAAGGAGGACCCCTTCGGCGCCTTCAGGGTCGTCCGCCAGCCGGATTCGTCCCGCTTCAGCTCGGCCCGCTGCCAGTGCGTACCGTCGTCGTACGAGATCTCGACGGTGGGCGTACGGACCGTCGCGGAGACCCCGGGCAGGTGCGACGGGGTCACCGTCAACCGGCTGTTCCGGGCCGCCCGGCCGTCCTCGTCGGTGGCCACCGCGTAGTCGAGCTGGATCAGCGGCAGGACCTCGGACATCTCCGCCCCGGTCGCCGCCGAGGTGAAGTTCCACTCGGTCAGCGTGTGCCGGGAGTACGGGTTCGTCCAGTCGGCCCGGTCGTTGTCGACCACGATCCGGTACGGCAGCCGCTCCGGGGCGAGCCCGCTGACCGGCAGGTACTCGGCGTTGCCCCAGAGCAGTTGACGGTCGCCCTGGTAGAGCGCGGCCCAGTTCTTCACGTCGTAGTTGCCGTACGCGTCACCGATGTGACCACCACCCGAGTCGCCCCAGCCGGGTACCGGAACGTAGACCGAGTCGAGGTAGCGCAGCGGCATGGCGAGCAGCGGACCCATCCGGGGCCGCTGGACCGGCCCGAACCAGCGCACCTGGTAGGTCCTCTTCGGCGCGTAGCGGAGCGCGTCGAGCGAGTCCTGCCCGGTCTCGCCGAGGATGTCGGCGCTCTCCACCCAGTCGGCGTCGGCGGTGACCCAGTCGGTCCGCTCACCCCGGGCCGGGGCGGTCAGCTGGTTGCCGACCACCCAGCCGTGCCAGACGTCGCCGCGGAACTCGCTGGCCTTGCCCGGCCGGTGGTTGCGGAACGAGACGTCCACCCGGGCCAGGTCCCGCTTCTCCGACCGCCACGTCGGGTCGGCCGGAACCGCCCCGGTCCAGTGCCGCACCACGTCGTACAGGTACTCGGTGGTCGGGTTCGCGGTGACGGTCAACTCGACCGGTCCCCGGCTGAGGCGGGCGAGCAGGGCGGCACCCTGGTCGGCGTTGAGCGTCGCCACGGTCAGCGGTGCCGGGCGCTCCGGGGTCCACGGGGTCTCGTCCCACGGCGCCAGCCGGCCGATTCCGGTCCCGGCGACCAGCAGCAGCTGCGCGCCGGCCGCCGCGGCGGCCTCCGCCTGCTCGGCGATGGTGACGGTGTCGCTCTGCCGGACCACCACGGCCCTGCCCCGGACGTCGTGCCGGGCCAGCGCCGCCGGGCTGCCGTCGTCGCCGAGCACCGCGGTCAGCTTCCGGGTGCCCTTCGGCAGCGGGGTGCTGCCCCGCTTCACCAGCAGGTCACCGAAGGTGTCGGACCTGGTCGCCACGGTCAGTGCCGGCTGTTCCAGCCGGAACCGGGCGCCGAACTCGAACTCGCCGTCGGTCACCTTACGGCCGGTCGGCAGCGCCCACATGCTGTCGTACGACTCGTTCGGCAGCATCGAACTCTCGACGAGGCTGTCGCCGAACGAACGGTGCACGTCCAGCCGCATCCCGAACGGATTCCCCGGCTGCGGCACGTACGCCCTGATCTGCTTGGCCTTTCGGGCGTCGAGGGTGACGGTCCGGTCCTGGTCCAGCGACACGTCGGTGAAGCTGAGCAGCGCCATGCCCAGCGAGTGGGGTCCGTTGGCCCCCTGCACGTCGGCGCTGAGCCAGCCGCTGTAGCTGCCAGGCGGTAGCCGCAGCGTGGCGCTGCCGCTCTCGTCCAGGTCGACCGCGGTGAAGAGGTCCTTCGTGGTGACCAGGACCTTGGCGCCGGGGATCGGCTGGCCGGAGCGGTCCCTGGCGACGATGTGCAGGTTCTGTCGCTGCCCCTCCTTGCCGGCCCCGACCAGGGTCTTGGCCCGGACCGTACCGGCGCCGTCGGTGGCGGTGACCATGCCGCTGAGCTCCCGGTCGGCGGGCAGCAGGTCGAACGCCGCGGTCAGGTCCACCGAGGCGGTGCCGTGCGCCGGCACACTGACCCGGTCGGCGGAGAGGGCGAAGAGCCCGGTCGGCGCGTCCGGTACCTCCGTCCGCAGGGCCAGCTCGACCGGTGCGTCACCGACGTTGGTGTACGTCACCTTCTGCACGTCGACCTTGCCCGGCTCGACCGGCCAGGACTGGTAGCCGGAGTAGGCACTGACCGTGCCGAAGACGGTGCTCCGCACCGCCGCCGGGATGTCGACCCGACCGGCGCCGGCCTGGTACGGCGAGTACGCCGGGGTGGCCTTGCTGCTGCTGACCAGCGCCTCCTTGAGCTGGGGGCCGGTCCAGTCCGGGTGGGCGGCGGCGAGCAGCGCGGCGGCACCGCTGACGTGCGGGGTCGCCATCGAGGTGCCGCTCATCACCTGGTAGGAGCCGGTGCCCCGGACGAGGTGGGAGCGGGCCGCCAGGATCTCCACCCCGGGGGCGGTGATCTCCGGCTTGAGCCCGCCGTCGGTGCGCGGGCCCTGGCTGGAGTCCTCGGCGAGCCGGTCGTCACGGTCGACCGAGCCGACGGTGAGCGCGGCGTCCGCCGTACCGGGGGTGCCGATGGTCCGCGGGCCGCTGTTGCCGGCGGCGACCACGAACAAGGCGCCGGTCTCGGCGCTGAGCGTGTCGACCGCCTCGCTGAGCGGGTCGGTGCCGTCGGTGCCGGCGCCACCCAGGCTCATGTTGATGATCCGGGCCCGCTCCTGCCGGGCCGCCCACTCCATGCCGGCGAGGATCCAGGACTCCTGGCCCTGGCCGTCGCTGTCGAGCACCTTGCCGACGTGCAGCCGGGCGCCGAAGGCGACGCCCCGCTCGGTGCCGTTTGAGGCGGCACCGGTACCGGCGATCGTCGAGGCGACGTGTGTGCCGTGCCCGTGGTAGTCCTCGACGTACTCCTCGTACGGCACGAAACTGGCGGTGGCGTCGATCTGTCCGGCGAAGTCGGGGTGTTCGGTGTCGATGCCGCTGTCCAGGACGGCGACCTTCACCCCGGTCGCGGTGTTCCCGCCGGACCAGATCTCCGGCGCGCCGATCTGGGCGGTCGAGTCCGCCAGGTTCGCGGTCACCTTGCCGTCCAGCCAGATCCGGTCGATGCCGGCGGCGAACGACGGGGTGCCGGTGGCCCGCCGGGCGGTGGTGCCGCCGGTCGTCCCGGTGACCGCCGACCAGAAGGTCGGGGCCTGGTCGCGGTCCTGCGCGACCGCCGAGCCCTGCACGGCGTCGAGCGGACGTACCACGGTGGAGCCGGGGACCGTGGTGGTGCGCCGGGACCGGGCCGCGGCGTCGGTGTACTGGACGATCAGCGGCAGCCGGTCGGTGTGGGCGTCGTCGTAGCCGTCGGCGACCAGCCCGGTGACGTTGAACAGCCGCTTGTCGAGCAGACCGGCGGTGACGTACGGCAGGGCGGCGTCCGGGTAGACGTACGTCGCGCCGTCGAGCACCACCCGGTGGAAGGTGCCGGCGGTCCCGTCCGGACCCTCGACCGACTGGACGACGGTGCCGTCGGCGGCGGTGCCGATGGTGACCCGGTCACCGGTGACCAGGGTGACCCGGTGCGTGCCGGCGCCGGACGGCGGCAGGGCGGCGGTGCCCGGCGGCAACACCGGACCGGTGGGGCCGGCCCCGCCCGGCGAGTCTGGTGGTTCGGCGGGTGCCGCGGCGGTGGCCGGGGTGATCCCCACCGCCAGGGCGGTCAGCACACCGAGGGCGACCAGCCCGGGCCTGCGGATGGAAACGGAAGGCAACGAGAACCTCTTCGGGTCGGCGAACGGATGGCAAGATCAACGGATCATCCGACCGGTTCCCGGACGCATCAACACGTGACGGGTGGCGTGCTTGCGCCATGGCGCAGTCCCGCCAGGTCCTGCGGCCAGCGTGTCGTACGGGGGGAGATCGGTCCGGATCGGACCGGCGATCAACGGGAACTTTATGGGAACGATTTTCATCACGGTAAAGGTGGGTCCCGGGTATCCGTGACAACCGACCCGTCGACGTCGTCGGGGAGCGGCCGTCGAGGGGCGGCCGTCGGGGGGGGCGGGGCAGGTCCGCGGCCGGTCGGCATTCCGACAGCGACAACGGACCGGACCGGTCGGTCACCCCGGGTGACCGGTGTGCCGGCTCCCGCCCTGCCTGGAACAACAGCGGCCCACCAGCGGTTTTGTCCGGACCAGCCGGGCCGACGGTCGCCTCGTCGCGCACCGCTGGAGCAGCAGCTCCGGCACCTGGTACGACCAGACCACCCGCACGGTCGTCTTCGGCCGCGTCGACCCGTACGCCTGACCGTCCCGCCGTCCCGCCGTCCCGCCGTCCACGCCGTCCACGCCGGAACCGCCGGCACCGGTTCTCCCGGTGCCGGCGGTTCCGGCGGCGCGGAATTTAGGCCGGTCGGGGAGGGTTAGAACCCGGTGTCGGGTGGAGAACTGGCAGACATGGGCGAGTTGAAGGTAGGCACCTCCTCGTGGGCGGACCGGTCACTGCTCGCCTCGGGCTGGTATCCCCGGTCGGTCAACACCCCGGCCGGCCGGCTGGCCTACTACGCGGAACGGTTCGGCCTCGTCGAGGTCGACACCACGTATTACGCGCTGCCGGCGATCGAGACGGTGCAGGCGTGGGCCGAGCGGACCCCGCCCGACTTCACCTTCAACGTCAAGGCGTTCAGCCTGTTCACCGGCCATCCGACCGAGGTGTCGGCGCTGCCCCGCGACCTGCGACCGGAGGGCCGGGACACCGGTCGGGTCCGCCGCCGGGACCTGCCGGCGAAGACGTACGAGCGGTTGTGGGAAAGGTTCCGGTCCGTGGTCGCGCCGCTCGACGCGGCAGGCAAACTCGGCGTACTGCTGTTCCAGTTCCCGCCCTGGCTGGCCCACGGCGAGCCGGCCAAGCGGCGGATCCGCGAGGTCGCCGAACGCTGCCGGCCGTGGCGGCTCGCGGCCGAGTTCCGCAACGCCACCTGGTACGACCCGACCACCGCCCCGGACACCTTCGGATTCCTCGCCGGGCAGGACATCTCGATCGTCAGCGTCGACATGCCACAGGGGTACGCCTCGTCCGTCCCGCCGCTCCTGCTCGGCACCGCCGAACCGGCCGTGATGCGCCTCCACGGCCACAGCCCGGCCTGGGAGACCGGGGACAAGCAGGAGAAGTTCCGGTACGCGTACGGCGACGACGAACTTGCCGACTGGGCCGGCCGGCTCCGCGACTTCGCCGCCGAACACACCGAACTGCACGTACTGCTCAACAACTGCTGCGGTGACCAGGCGCAGACCGACGCCGCCCGACTGGTCGAACTGCTCGGGCCGGCCGTGCGCTGGCCGCGCGCCGGCCAGGTCGACCTGCCCCGACCCCGAGCGGGGCAGCGGCCCGGTCCCCGGCGGCAGCCGGGCGGGAGCGCTCAGCCGAGGTCGGCCGGATCGGTGTTCGCGCCGCAGAGCAGGACGGCGACCCGTTCCCCGTCGGCCGGCCGGTAGACACCGGAGGTGAGCGCGGCGAAGGCGGCGGCGGTGCCGTGCTCCACCACGACCCGGTACCGGTCCCAGAGCAGCCGGCGCGCCTCGACGATCCGCGCGTCGTCGACCAGCACACTCGCCACCCCGGTCCGGACCGCCACGTCGTAGGCGATGTCGCCGACCCGGCGGGCGCCGAGCGCGTCGGCGGCGACGCCGGAGACCGCCACGTCGACCGGGCGGCCGGCGGCCAACGCCGCGTGCAGGGTCGGCACCGACTCCGGCTCCACCGCGACCGCCCGGGCCACCCCGTCCAACGCGGTCGCCAGCCCGGCCAGCAGCCCACCACCGCCAACCGCGACCAGTACGGTGTCCAGCCGGTCGACCTGTTCGAGCAGTTCCCGGCCGACGGTGCCCTGACCGGCGCAGATCTCCGGCTGGTCGTACGCGTGGCAGAAGAGCGCACCGGTCTCGGCGGTCCGTTTGGTCGCCGCCTCGTACGCCTCGGCGTACTCCCGGCCGTGCCGGACCACGGTGGCGCCGAGCCGGCGCAGCTTCGCCACCTTCACCTCGGGGGCGGTGGCCGGTACGTACACCTCCGCCGGGATGCCGAGACGGCGCGCCGCGTAGCCGACGGCGAGGCCGGCGTTGCCGCCGGAGGCGGCGACCACCCCGGCCGGCGGAAGTTCCCCGGCCTCGGCCGCGGCGAGGATCCGGTTGAACGCGCCCCGGGCCTTGAACGAGCCGGTGTGCTGCAGGTACTCCAGTTTGAGCCAGAGCGCGCCGGCCGGACCGGCGGAATCCGGCTCGACCTCGACCACCGGGGTCGACCGGACATGCCCGGCGATCCGGGCCGCCGCGCGCGCCACGTCGGTACGGCTGATCATGACTACCCTCCGCTCCGCCTGCTCCCGCCGTACGGTAGTCGGGTGGAGTGCGCCGGTCGGGTCATGGTGAGGCAGGCCACCCGGTCCGGTGGCGGACCCGTCGATCCGAGGAGTTGATCACCATCACCACCCTTGTGCCGCTCGCCGGGCGGGTTTGGCTCTTCCCCGGCGACCCCGATCCGGAGAACCTCCGGGGCAGCGTCGCCGTGGTCGCCGACGACCACGGCAGTCTGGTCGTCGACGCCGGCCAGTCACCGGCGCACGCGCGGGAGATCCAGGCCGCGATCCGGGACGCCGGGCTGCCTGCGGCCCGCCGGCTGGTCTACACCCACCACCACTGGGACCACGTCTGGGGCGCCTGCGCCTGGCCGGAGGTGGAGGTGGTCGGCCACGTCGCTGGCCGGGAACTGCTCGAAGCCGAGGCGGCCCGCCCGTGGAGCCACCGCTACCTGCGCGACGAGGTCCGGGCGAACCCCCGGCTGGGGCCGAGCTTCCGGGGCCGGGCGCTGGCGATGGAGGGCTGGGACGACTTCGCGGTCGTCCCGCCGCACACCACCTTCACCGACGAGCTGACCCTGCCCGGCGACGTACGGCTGCGGCACGTCGGCGGCGGGCACGCCCCCGACTCGACGGTTGTCCTGGTGCCGGACTCGCAGGTGGCGCTGCTCGGCGACTGCTTCTATCCGCCGCCGTTCCACCTGCGCGGCCCGGACGACGGACCCGACCTGGCGATGGCGCACGACCTGCTCGACGACACCTACCAGTGGTACGTCGACAGCCACAGCGAACCCACCACCCTGGAGCAGGCCCGCCAACTGCTGTCCGGCTGAACCCGGGCCGTCACTCCGTCAACCCCGGCCCCGCACCGCGATCTGTGTCGGGGCCGGGGTCCGGCGCCGGATCAGCCGGTCAGGTTGTCGTGGCCCGCCACCGTGACCCGCGACTGTCGTGCTGCGACGGCACTGTCGGCTGCCGAGGGCGTCGACCGGGCCTGGTCCCGCAGCCCGCGCACCCCGAGGTAGAGGAACGGCAGCAGCAGGAGCAGGTCCGCGACGTGCGCGACGGAGACCTCTCGGGTGATCCGGCTCAGTGGGAAGGCGAGCGCCCCCAGACAGAGCAGCACCCCGACCGGCAACGGTGCGGCGCGCAGCCGGGCCAGCGCCGCGCCGAGCGCGAAGAGGACCAGCGGGAAGAGCGGCCCGGCGGTCCAGAACAGGGTCGTCGCCGCGAACGCGTGCTGGTCGAGCAGTTCGACGGCCCGGGCGTGCGAGGCGCCGAAGAGCTCCTCGTGGATGCTCTGCACACCGAACGAGATTCCGCCCAGGGTGGCGAAGACGGTCAGCGGCACCGCCACCGCCACGTAGCGGGGCGCGCCGGCCCGCAGCCGGTCGTAGAGGCCGAGCAGGCCGACCAGCCAGCAGGCCACGGAGAGAGCGGCGAGGGTGCCGGCCGTGGCACCCTGCGTCTCGGCCTGCCAGAAGAAGGTGGCCAGCAGGTTGAGGGTGGGACCGAGGATGAGAAACATGGATCTGACGCTATGGACGGCGGATCCCCGGCGGATCCGCCCGACGGCGCGGCGGCCTACCGCGGTCGTCGTACCCCGACCAGCCCGCTGCGGTACGCGAAGACCACGAGCTGGGCCCGGTCCCGGGCACCGAGTTTGGTCATCGCCCGGTTGGTGTGGGTCTTCGCGGTCGCCGTACTCATGCCGAGCCGGACTCCCACCTCCACGTTCGAGAGCCCCTCCGCGACCAGCGCCACCACCTCCCGCTCCCGGGCGGTCAACGTGTGCAGTCCGGGCACCGTCGGACCGCTGGCGAACGCCGCGATGAGCCGACGGGTCACCTCCGGCGCCAGCAGCGCGTCACCGGCGGCCACCACCCGGACCGCCCGGCGCAACTCCTCCGGTTCCAGGTTCTTCAACAGGAAGCCGCTCGCCCCGGCGTGCAACGCCGCGTAGACGTACTCGTCAAGCTCGAAGGTGGTCAGCACGACCACCCGTACCCCGGGCAGCCGGTCGTCGGCGAGGACCCGCCGGGTCGCGGTCAGCCCGTCGGTGCCGGGCATCCGCACGTCCATCAGGACGACGTCCGGCCGGTGCGCGCGGGCGAGCGCGATCGCCTCGTCGCCGTCGGACGCCTCGGCGACCACCTCGATGTCGGGTGCCCGTTCCAGCAGCACCCGGAAGCCCGCCCGGACCAGTGTCTGGTCGTCGGCGAGCAGCACCCGTGTCGTGGTCATCCCGGCAGCCACCCCCGCACCTGGAAACCGCCCCCGTCCGCCGGGCCGGCCTGCAGCCAGCCGCCCAGGCCGGCGGCGCGTTCCGCCATGCCACGCAACCCGTTGCCGGGTGGGCCGGTGGCGCCCCGGCCGTCGTCCCGGACGGTCACCGTCAGGCCGTCCACCCGGTACCCGAGTCGTACCTCGATCCGTTCGGCGTCGGCGTGCCGGACCGCGTTCGCCACCGCCTCCTGGACGATCCGGTACGCCGTCGCCTCCACCGCCCGGGGCAACAGGCGCGGCTCGCCGTCCCGGGCGATGACGGCGCCGGTGGCGGCGACCAGCGCGGGGAGCCGGTCGAGGACGGGCACCGGCGGCGCGGGCACCGGACAGTCGGCCGGGTCGGTGGCCCGGGTGCCGTCCCGGAGTACGCCGACCGCCGCCCGCAACTCCACCATCGCCTCCCGGCTGGCCCGCCGGACCTCTCCCAGCGCGGCGCGGGCCTGCGCCGGGTCGTCCTCCAGCATCTCGGCGGCGACCCCGGCCTGGACGCCGACCACGGCCAGGGTGTGCGCGGTGACGTCGTGCAGTTCCCGGGCGATGCGCAGACGTTCCGCGACGAGGTGCCGTTCGACCGCCCGGTCGCGTTCGGCGGCGACCAGCGCCAGCCGGATCCGTCGGCTCCGGACCGTCTCGCCGAGCAGCAGCGCGGCCACGAAGACCACGGTCGAGCCGTCCAGGGTGGCGGTCAGCGGCTCCACCTGCTCCACAATCACCCGGGACTGGAGGTCGAGGAGGATGAACAGACCGGCCAGGCCCAGGCCGGGTCGACGCCGGTCGGCGAGCGCGACCGAGCACAGCGCCACCCAGACCGGCGGGGCCGGCGCGCCGCCCGGATACCGCCAGACGTGGTAGAGCAGGAAGAGCCCGCCGACCACCGCCAGCACCACGGCCGGCCAGCGCCGCCGGCCGAGCAGGGCGAGCGTCATCACCAGCCCGATCCCGTACGCCGTGGGATCGGCCGCCCGGTCGCCCGGGGCGGCCTCGGTCACCGCGAGCCGGTATCCGGTCACCGCGCCGGTGACCGCCAGGATGCCGACGTCCACCATCCACCGCCGCACTCGGCAACTGTACGGATCCGGGCGTCGTGCGGCATACCGCGTTCGTGGTAGCCCGCCGTCCGGGCCGGCCGACGGGACGGTGGTACCGGGACGTGGTCGTGTCCACCGGTCGGTGGACAGCGCGGTTCAGTCCACCGGTCGTCGCGGCGGCAGCCCGGAACCGCGCATCCTCGACGCATGACTGACCAGTACGCCGTACGGGTACGTGGGCTGCGCAAACGCTACCGGGACGAGGCTGCCGTCGACGGCCTCGACCTCGACGTCGCCGACGGCGAGATCGTCGCCCTGCTCGGCCCGAACGGGGCGGGCAAGACCACCACCGTGGAGATCCTGGAGGGGCACCGCGACCGGGACGCGGGCGAGGTCTCGGTGCTCGGCACCGATCCCCGGCGGGCTCCGCTGCGCTGGCGCCGGAGCATCGGGATCGTCCCGCAGAGCGCCCGTGACCTGAGCGAACTGACCGTGGCCGAGTCGCTCCGGCACTTCGCCCGCTACTACCCGGAGGCCCGGGACCCGGACGAGGTCATCGGTCTGGTCGGGCTGACCGGGAAGGCGGGAGCGCTGGTCCGTACCCTCTCCGGCGGGCAGCGCCGTCGGCTCGACGTCGGCCTCGGCGTGGTCGGCCGGCCGCGCCTACTCTTCCTGGACGAGCCGACCACCGGGTTCGACCCGGAGGTACGCCGCGCCTTCTGGGCCCTGATCCGTGCGCTGACCACCGGGGACGGCACCACGGTCGTGTTCACCACCCACTACCTGGACGAGGCCGAGGCGCTGGCCGACCGGGTGGCGGTGATCGTCTCCGGTCGGATCGTCGCCGAGGGGGATCCGGCGACCCTGGGCGGCCGGGCGACTGCGGAGGCGACGGTGTCCTGGCGGGACGGCACCGCGCTGCGGTCCCGACGGACCGGCGACCCGGCCTCGGTGGTCGCCGAACTGACCGCACGGTACGGCGGCCCGGTGCCCGGCCTGACCGTGACCCGGCCCAGCCTCGAAGACGTCTACCTCACACTGATCGAAGACGGCACCCGATGACCCTCCCGACCGGCGCCGTTCCGTCCCCCGCCATCCTCGGGCTGCACCGTGGCCTGCTCGAACTGAGGGCGTTCTTTCGGGAACGTGACGCGGTGGTCTTCACCTTCGCCCTGCCGGCGGTGCTGCTGGCCCTGCTCGGCTCCCTGATCACCGGTGTGTACGAGGGCAGCACCGTCACCTCGGCCCAGTACCTCGTCCCCAGCATGATCGCCGCTGGCGTCGCCTCGACCACCTTCGTCAACCTGGGGATCAGCATCGCCGCCGACCGGGACGACGGCACCCTGAAGCGGCTGCGTGGCGCGCCGGTGCCCCCGTCGGCGTACGTGCTCGGCAAGGTCTTCATGGTGCTGGTGATCAGCGTGGCCGAGGTGGTGCTGCTACTCGCCATCGGCACGCTGATGTTCGGTGTCGACCTGCCGGCGGAGCCGGGACGGTGGCTGACCTTCGGCTGGGTCCTCCTGCTCGGCGTCGCCGGCTGCTCCTTCCTGGGCATCGCGGTCAGCAGCCTGGCCCGGTCCGGGCGCAGTGCCGGCGCGGTGATGAACCTGCCCTACCTGGTGTTGGCGTTCATCTCGGGGATCTTCTTCACCCCGGTCTCCGCACTGCCCGAACCGCTGCTGCGGCTCGGGGCCCTGTTCCCGCTCAAGTGGATGGCCCAGGGCTTCCGGTCGGCCTTCCTGCCCGACACGATCCTGTCCCACGAGGTGACCCGGTCGTGGGAGCATGGGCGCACCGCGCTCGTGCTCGCCGTCTGGTGCATCGGAGGGCTGCTGCTGTGTCTGAGGACCTTCCGGTGGCGCGGCCACGGGGAGCGGTGAGTCCGGAGACCGGCAGGGGAGCCTGGCAGCGGCGGTATCCGCTCTGGGACCTCTACTTCGGACTCGCGGCGGTCGCCACCACCGTCTTCGTCCTGACCGACCTGAGCAGACCGGGGTCGGACCGGGCGAGGGCGGTGGTGCTGCTCGCCGCGCTGGTCGGCTGGTATCTGGTCTGGGGGCGGCGGGTGGCCCGCGACGAGGTGGAGGGCTGGCGGGGCGGGGTCTACCTCGGGGTGGCCCTGCTGCTGTACGTACCGGCGGTCGCCTCGGTCAGCGCCGCGTCCTTTGTCCTGCTCGCCCTCTGTGCACAGGCGTACATGATGCTGCCGGCGTTGCCGGCCACCGGGGCGGTGGTGCTGTTCAACCTGGCCGGCGTGGTGGTCTTCGTACTGCGTACCGGAGAGCCGAGGGACGCGCTCACCGGACCGGGGCCGGTTGCCCTGGTCGTTGTGCTGATCTCCGCCGTCGTCGGCACCTGGGCCCGGCAGGTGACCCGGCAGAACGAGGAACGGGCGGTACTGATCGAGGAGCTGGACGCCAGCCGGGCCGAGGTGGCCCGGCTCTCCCACGAGGCCGGGGTGGCGGCCGAGCGGCAGCGGCTGGCCGGTGACATCCACGACACCATCGCCCAGGGGCTGACCAGTGTGGTGCTGCTGCTCCAGGCCGCCGAGACGGAACTCGACCGGGACCTGACCCAGGCCCGGCGGCACCTGCGGACGGCGACCGGGATGGCCCGGGACAACCTGGCCGAGGCGAGGGCGCTGGTCGGTGCCCTCACTCCGGTGGCGCTCGCCGAATCGTCCCTCGCGGACGCGACCCGGCGGCTGGTCGACCGGCTCGGTACCGAGACCGGGCTGGTGGGGCGGGTTGTCGTGGCGGGGGAGCCGCGTGCACTGCCGACCAGGGTCGAGGTGGTGCTGCTGCGGGTCGTGCAGGAGGCGCTGGCGAACGTACGCAAGCATGCCGACGCCACCTCGGTCACGGTTCGGCTGACGTACCGGCCGGGCGGGGTGCTGCTGGTGGTGACCGACGACGGCCGTGGTTTCGGCACACCGGCGGCCGGCGGCTACGGGCTGGGTGCGATGTCGGCCCGGGTGGCGCAGGTGTCGGGCAGGCTCGCGGTCGAGTCGCGGTCCGGTGCGGGGACGACGGTCCAGGTGGAGGTGGCGGACGGATGATCTCGGTGCTGCTGGTCGACGACCATCCGGTGGTCCGGGCCGGGATCCGGGCGATGCTGGCGGGGGAGCCGGACCTCACGGTTGTCGGTGAGGCGGCCTCCGGCGCGGAGGCGGTCCGGGTCGTCCAGGCGATGCGGCCGGATCTGGTCCTGATGGACCTGCGGATGCCGGGCCTGGACGGGGTCGGCGCGACCGAGCAGCTGCTGACCGTCGTCCCGACGATCCGGGTGGTGGTGTTGACCACGTACGACACGGACGCGGACATCCTGCGCGCGGTGGAGGCCGGCGCGGCCGGCTACCTGCTCAAGGACGCCTCCCGGGCGGACCTGCTCGCCGCGGTACGGGCGGCGGCGCGCGGCGAGACGGTCCTCGCCCCGTCGGTGGCCACCCGGCTGGTCCGCCAGGTACGCCGGCCGCGACGCGAAACCCTCTCCCCACGTGAGGTGGAGGTGCTGAGGCTGGTCGCCCGGGGACTGTCGAACCCGGAGATCGGACGCGAGCTGCACGTCAGCGAGGCGACGGTGAAGACGCACCTGCTGCGGGCGTTCCACAAGCTCGGTGTGTCGGACCGGACGGCAGCGGTGACCACGGCGATGACACTCGGGGAACTCTGAGTACTCCGAGCTTCCACCGGTCGGTTGACTCTCCACCTGCTCGAGGCCCCAGCATGACGGCCGGGCCGGGGTTGGCCGGCCGGTGGCGGGTCCGGGCAGCAGCCGGGCATGGCGGAGGGAACGAGACGATGGCGGACGACGTCGACGAGATGATGGCGAGCATCGGCGAGGCGGTCGGGTGGGGACAGGCTGGCCGGGTCGACGAGGCCAGGGAGCGGCTCACCGCACTCTGGGGCCGGATCGGGGCGGACGGCGACCCGTTGCACCGGTGCTCGCTGGCCCACTACCTCGCCGACCTGCAGGACGATCCGGCCGAGGAACTCCGCTGGGACCTGCGCGCGCTGGAGGCCGCCGAGGTACTCACCGACGTACGGGCCCAGCGGCACCACGCGACGTTGACCGTCGAGGGGATGCGCCCGTCGCTGCACCTCAACCTCGCCGAGGACTACCGGAAGCTGGGCCGGCCGGACCAGGCCCGCGAACAGCTCATCCTGGCCCGCCAGCACGTCGCGGTGCTGCCCGACGACGAGTACGGACGGATGATCCGTACCGGCATCGCGCGTGTCGCCGAGGAGTTGGGCGAGCCCACCGTCATCGAGAGCGGGTCGTAGGAGCGGGTGTTCACGCCGCGCCGCGGCGTGTCATCCTGACCGGATGCGAGTCACCTCGATCTATACGTATCCGGTGAAGGGCTGCCGCCGGATGGACCGGGACACGGCGCGGGTCGAGCCGTGGGGGCTGGACGGCGACCGGCGTTGGCTGATCGTGGACGAGAACGGGCTCGGCCTGAGCCAGCGTCAGCACCGGGAACTGGTGACGATGCGGGCGGTGACCCGGCCGGGCGGGCTGACCCTGGATGCGCCGGGGATGGCTCCGCTCGAGCTGGCCGAGCCGACCGACGGCGAGGTGCTCGAGGTACGGGTGTACCGGGCGCGGCCGCCCGCACCGGTACGGGCCGCCGGTCGCGAGGCGGACGACTGGCTCAGACGGCTGTTGGGGCGTACCGCCCGGCTGGTCTGGCTCGGCGACCCCACCCGCAACCTCGTTCCCTGGCCGGTGCCGGCCGGGGTCGGTGCCGAGCTGAGCTTCGCCGACGGCACTCCGCTGCTGTTGGCCAACAGCGCCTCACTGGACATGTTCAACGAATGGCTGCTGGAGTCGGGCAGCGCCGAGGGGCCACTGCCGATGGTCCAGTTTCGTCCCAACCTGGTGGTCGACGGTGCCGCGCCGTGGGCCGAGGGTGGCTGGGTCGGCCGGCGGATCAGGATCGGCGGGGCGGTGTTCCAGGGCGCCGCCGAATGTGCCCGCTGTCTGATCGCGACGATCGACCAGGAGACCGGGGAGCGGGGGCGGGAACCGCTCCGGATGCTCGCCGCCCGGCGGAACATCGGCCGCAAGCTTCTCTTCGGTCTCCAGTTGACGGTACGGGCCGAACCGGGCGGGCCGTCCCGCGACGGTCGTACGGTCCGGGTCGGTGACGCGGTGGAGGTGCTTGACTGACCGGGCTGTCGTCGGGTACGACGGAGCGGGCCGGCTCCCCGG